>JACPVC010000151.1 GCA_016191955.1 Chloroflexota bacterium | reverse complement strand
GTACGGTTGCAGATTGTTGCGGGTACGAGAAGTCTTGCACGTTGATGGAGAAGACGGCGTAATCGCTGACGTTGTCAGGCGCGCCCTGAGCCGCGTCAGAGGGTGTCGGGGTAGATTCGATTGGGGAAACAGAATCAGGCGCAGGCAGGGTCGGAGGCGAAGCGGTCGAATTACAAGCCGTCATTGCAAATGTCAGAAGAAGCATCAAGTTTATTGTGCGTTTCATGGGAATCTACCTCTCTACTTGTGTACCTGTCTACTGCTCTATCGCCGCGTACGCATCCGCCATCTCAGAGAAGGTCGCCCATTGTACGTCGCCGCTGGCAACGAGGGGATCGACAACTTCGGCGAGGAAGCGTTCGATCACGCCGAAGGGGTCTTGTCGGTCGCCGCGAAATTCGCCGGGATGAACGGTGAAGTGGAAGACGTTGACCTTGCCGGGTTCGGCGGCTGCGAGCGATGCGTAGAGACTTTCTTTGAGATATTCAAAATAGGCTTCATCACCGCCTGCTTCATCGCTGCGGCGCGACGCGGCGAAATCGGTTTTGTCGTATTGACCTTCGGGCAGGAAGATGATCGCGCCGTTCGGGTCGTTTTGCGTGAAGAGCGTGAAGTCAGTCCCATCGGTGCCGCCGGCCGGTCGCCAGGGATTGACGCCGGTCAGAGACATGTCGGTGGATTGTGTATTCGGATTCTTCCAATCGCTGTTCACGTCCAAGCCTGCGCACTCGGCGGCTTCGTATATATCCACATACAAATTGCCGCCGCTCCAATAACGGATGTCGGTCACACCGCCCCCCTGCGGGGACGATGTTGCCTGCGTGATGTAGCCGATCTCTTCCTTCAATACATTGCACCAATCGAGCGGCTGTAACGCCGATGAATTTTTTCCCATATGCGCGTCTTCGTGAAAGTGCAGGGCGATCTCGTGTCCGTTTGCTGCGAGGTTGGCGAGGATGGTATTGCCAGACTCAATGGCAACCGTGGTAAACGGGCTTTGCGCTTGAACTGTCATATGCCCGCCGTGTGATTCAACAAGTTGGGCGACGGTGAGAATGTCTTGCGCCTGCCGCTCGAAGAACTGCGGTTGATGATAATCCCCGCCCTTGCCGCCGCTAAATCCTTGAGCGGTTTCGCCCATCGGTTCGATGTGTATTCCGATGGTGAAGAGCAGGACGGCTTCGCCCGCCTCCGCCTGGACTGATGGCTGGGCTGCTGTTTCTGTGGGCTGAGTCTCCGCCGACGGTGCGGCAGGCAAACCACAAGCCAGCGATGCGAATATGAGAACGGCAAAGAAAGGGGAAATACGTTTGATCGTGTTCATGAGATTCAGCTCCTTTTGATTTCATTGTATGGTTTATGTGATCTGAAGGAGAGTGAATGCCATCATGCTTCGACCCCCACGGTTATGACACCCGTCATCGAGTTGTAAACAGGGTGTAAAAAGTAAAAGACCTCCGAGGCGCTTCGCGAAACCTCGGAGGTCTGGTAGCACCTTACCGGCACTCGTACAATTTCATCTGCTGTGAAGCGCCTGGTCCTTGTTGACCTTGCGGTTCATTCTGAGTGAGGCTGAAGCCTTCCGCGACGGTGCAGGCTGAGGCGAGCCAGTTGGAGATATCCTGATTGTTGCCGCGATTGCCGCCATACAGAATGTAACGCAGTTCGCCTTTGGCAACCATCTCGGCGAGATCATCGACAGTCACCACTGGGTCGCCCCCGCTGAAGCCGCCCATGTAGAGCACGGGTCGACCGGTTTCGATCACATATTGCACGCCCTGCTGTGACGATGGAACCGCCATCAAATACTTCATGCCTTGTGTGTTGGCTTGCAGATAATTCAGCAGTTCGGTATTCACGGTTCGGTCGCCTCCGCGATTGCCACCGTCATTTGGGTTTTGCGCGGGGCTGGTCAGAAAGCCGTCTTGCCCAGTGCGGTTCTGACCTTCATAGGCGGTGGGCAGGTTGTTGTTCGAGCCGTTGGTCACGGTCATGATGCTCCAATAAGCAGGGATGACCATTGCCGCGCTCAAGATGACGGCATACGCCGCCCGCCTCGAAATGGACATGAACATGATCCCCAGCCCAAGCAGGACGCCCGTCCCAAGCATCCACCACGAGAACTCGTTGTACTGTGTGGTTGCGAAGATTTGGAAGCCAAGCGTGATGAGCACGGCGACGATCAGACCTACCAGAACCCAACTGGAATTTTTACCCCAGCGGTACAGTTGAGCGAAGCCTGTGCCCACCATCGCTCCCAATGCCGGAGCGAGCATGATGGCATAGTAAGCATGGAAGATGCCAGAGACCATGCTGAAGAAGACCACACAAGTCAACAGCCAGCCGCCCCAGAGGATGAGCGCTTTATGGACACCCGACTCGACCGGCAATTGAATTTTTGAGCCGAAGAGCGCGAGCAGAACGCTGATGAGTGCGAAGGGAAGCAGCCAGGACATCTGTTTGGAGAGCGGCGAGGTGAAGAAGCGTAAGACGCCGGGGGAGCCTGTTTCCTGACTAAAAGGTGTGCCGCCGTTCTCTCCATTCGGTCCGCCGGCGGGAGCGCCGTTAGGTTGAGCGGCAGGGGCTTGCCCATTTTGCGGGATCATTCCCTGCGGAGCGCAAGCCAATACGGATTGATTGGGCGGGACAATACACGAGCCGTTGATGGTATTTCCATTTGGCTGGGTGAATGAGCAAGATGCCCCTTGAGTTTGCCCTTCACAGGCGGTCAACGCGGCGGGAGGCGGTCCTTGGAACTGACCTTGCTGGGGCTGCCCTTGTTGACTGGGATTCTGCTGCGGCTGAGCCCCTTGATTGGCGGGTTGATCAGGCCCGCCCTGAGTTTGATCGAAGGGTTGAGTACCGGAAGGAGGCGTGTTTCCTCCTCCACGCATATTTTCAAGGCGCGAGATGCCGTTATGCCCAAAGATCAATCCCATCACGGTGTTGTTATCGCTGGAGCCAATGTAAGGGCGGTTCTCGGCGGGGGTCAAATCCACGGCGATTGCCCACGAAAGCGAGACGGCAACCAGCAGAACGGTGGCAATGCCGAGGTTGAGAATCTTTTTCAGCCAGCCTTCTTTCGAGCCGAAGAAATACAGGACATAGAACGCGGGCAGCGGCAGGAAGGCTTGCAGCATTTTGATGTTGAAGCCCAAGCCGACGATGAACGCGCCCAGCAATAGCCAGCGTAGTTTGCCAGACTCGCTAGCTTTGATGAACGCCCACGCCGCGAGCAGCAATGTGAAGACCAGGATGCCGTCCATGGTGTTGTTGCGGTTGGTGGCAATAAAGACTGGCGTGATCGCCATGACGAACGCGGCAGTAATACCTGCCAGTTCGCCCATGTATTTTTTGACCATGCTGTACAACAGCGGGATTCCAAATACACCGGCGAGGATGTTTGGCAATGAGACGCTGAATCCGCTCACGCCGAGGAAGTAGGCGAAGATGGCTTCGATCCACAATCCCAGCGGCGGTTTATCGACGGTGACCGAGCCACCCGGTTCTGCTGCGGCGAAGAAGAAATTACTCCACGATTGCAGCATGGATTTGACCGCCGCGGTGTAATACTCGTTGGCATAGCCGATGGCGTCGATGTTGACCATGTGCAATGTGAATGAAAAGATCATGATGGCGATCACGATCAATGTGCCAACGGTCACGCCGGGCAGAATCTTTTTGCCGAGAGTGGAAGGTTGGGGTTGTGCGGGAAGGGTTATTGTTGTCATGCGTTACTCCTTGTATATCCGGTGGTCGAGTAGGGCGGGTGCTCTTCCCGCCCGTATCGAGACCACAAATTTCATGTTTGCCTATAATTGGTGGTCTCGATACGCCCTCGGCTAGCGCCTCAGGCTACTCGACCACCGGATTATTTCTTAAACGTCCAGGTTCGATTTGCGAAATAATTCCAAAACACAACTACGCCCGTGGCAATGACTTTGGCGGGCAGGTACCCCCACTGCGGTTGACCCAGCAATGCGCCGAGCACGCCTTCGAGCGAAAGCACGATCAGGTTGCTCAGCGCCAGCCCCACCAAACTGACCAGGGTGAACTGCGCTAGTTGCCTGCGCCAATCCGCTTTGACGGTGTCGCCGAAGGTCCACAAGCGGTTCCAGGTGAAGTTGTTAAGCAGACCCGCCGTAAACGAAAGGCTGTTGGCGAACAGAGTGGGAAATCCCATCAATTTTAGCGCGGTCAGGATGCTGAAATCCAGCAACGTGCCGACTGCACCGACGGTGAGAAACCGCGCGAAGCGCGTAACTTCTTGTTTCGGGAGGGGAGTGGATAAGGTTGCCATAAATCTCCTTTGATTTGTAGGTTATGCTTCCAGCATGACAATCTGTTGTGAGAAGCTGTCACGTTGCAAACGTGACCTACTATCGTCCAAGAGTCTACTTTTCCTTCCCCAAAACCAAGAGTGCCCCCAATCACGACTTCCCCCATACGACCATGACAGCAGTCATGGGTGATGTTAACAGGTCATGACACGGGTCACACCCCCGAAAAATCCCTTCATGATAAGATGCAGGCATGCGCACAACCGACGACTCCACACGCATCCTTCGCACCGCCGCCTGGATCTGGCTCGGTTTCCTGGTTGCCATGGCACTGATGGACTTTGCGCTCTACACCCCCCAGATTCAACTACTTCTCGGAGATACCATACGGTTCCAACCCGGTTTGCCAAACCCGCCTTTACCTCTCAACCCGCAGCAACCGGGGCACAGTATCTTCTACCCGATCTATCTTTACTACTTCGCCAATGGCTTGACAGCGCTGTTCTTCATATTCTTTACTCATTGGACTGCCGTACGGGAAAGATTCGGCGGCGCCTTTTACCCGCTTATGCTGGTCGTTATTTCGGCGGCGCCCATTCTCATCAGCGCCTCCATCGTGCCGCGCTTCCCGCAGGGTCCGCTTTCCAACGCCGAAGGGATGGCGCTGCGCCAATTGCCGATCCTCTTTGTGGCGCTTACCCTCGTCGCGTGGAAGTATCAATTCATTCACGTTATCTTTTTCAGCCTTGCGGTAACAACCTTTGAACTGGGCTTGATCGCGGTCAATTCCTTTGAGAACCGCGGCGTTTCCGTTTATATGTTCATCGCCATTATCCGCACCATCAGTTTTGTCGCCGTCGGTTTTTTCATCAGCTTCCTCGTTTCACGTCTGCGCGAGCAGCGCGAGTCATTGCGCGAAGCGAATGCCAATCTCACGCACTATGCGTCTACGCTGGAGCAGCTCACAGTGAGTCGCGAGCGTAACCGTCTCGCGCGCGAACTGCACGACACAGTAGCTCATTCGCTCACGGCTTTGTCCGTCTCGTTGGAAACCGTCAAAGCCTATTTCGACATCGACCGTGAAAAGACCCGCGAGATGATTGAAATCTCCCTCGAGGCCACCCGCAAAGGTGTGGATGAAACCCGCCGCGCCCTCAAAGCCCTGCGCTCATCGGATTTGGTGGACCTGGGTTTGAGACTTGCCGTAAAAAAGGCGGCAGAATCCGCCGCCTCCCGCTTCGGGCTGGACTTCGAACTGGATCTGCAAGACCCCATGCCTTCCCTCAGCCCAGACGTGGAGCAAACCATCCTGCGCGTCACGCAGGAAGCCATCGAGAACATCACCAAACATTCACAGGCGAGGAAGTTCAGCGTCCATCTTTCCAGTGACGGCCACACTTCTCTCGTCATTCAAGATGATGGCATCGGTTTCGACATGAAATCAAAAGACTCCACCGGTCACTTTGGTCTGGTTGGTATGCGCGAACGCGCCGAACTCTCTGGCGGAAAATTGAAATTAGAAAGCGATAAAGGAAAAGGCACCAAGGTGGCGCTGACGATATAGAATATTTGCTCCCAACGCCGTCCTCGGCGGTGGGAATTCCGTAAATACGCCGAGGACGGCGGCTGGAGCATTATGTATGAAAATCCTACTCTGTGACGACCAGGCAGTTATCCGCGACGGGTTGGAAATGCTTCTCACCCTTGAGAAAGATTTCCAGGTGATCGGTTCCGCTCAAGACGGTTTTGAAGCCGTCGAACTTGCCGCGAAAAAATCCCCCGACCTTGTGCTCATGGACTTGAAAATGCCGGGCATGAACGGCATCGAAGCCACGCGCGAGATCCGCAAGAAACACCCGAATATCAAAATCCTCGTCCTGACCACATACGACGACGACGAGTGGGTCTTCGACGCCATCCGGGCGGGTGCATCGGGCTATTTGCTAAAAGACACCCCACGCCAGAAGATCATCGAAGCCATTCGCGGCACCATGGACGGCAAATCCTTCGTCGACCCGGCGGTGGCGGGAAAGTTAATGAATCAGGTCGCGAACAACCAGACCCAGCCCGCTTCCATTTTGACGGGCAAGCTCACCGAGCGCGAACTGGACGTGCTCCGTTTGCTCGCCAAAGGCATGACCAATACCGAAATCGCCGGGACCCTCCATCTCTCGGAAGGCACGGTGCGAAATCACGTCAGCGCGATTTTGGAAAAGTTGGGGGTATCCGACAGAACGCAAGCGGCAGTGATTGCGATACAACATGGGTTATAAAAAGTGACAGTCACCTCGAAGGTGACTGTCACTTCAACCAACTGTAGGTCAGGCTTTTAGCCTGACACTATTAGAAATTTTTGGTTTGGCGGGCTACAAGCCCGCCCTACTTTTGTATACACTCTTTTTGAAGCAAACTTTCTGCTTCAGAAATATCTGTCTCCCCCGAAACTCTATTCCACAACGTATTCACTGCCGGGCACAATGCTGGCTGACCTTTGATCGTTCTCTCGGTTAATTTGACGGCGGTATCCATGTCCCCAGTCCGTGCGAAGGCTTCGATGAAGGGGAGATACTCAACGGGCAGGGCTGGGGATAACTCCGCTTTTTGGGCTTCCTTGTATAAATTTACCACCTCTTCCCAATTGCCTGCTTGACGTACAATTTCTGCCTTGGCATAGGTGTAACACCAGCCATGCGACGGTTCGCTTCCAAACAGAGACTTGTCCATCTCAGGTGCTGGTGTGTCTGTGAGAATCAGAGATGGGTCAGATAGCGCAATGGCGTCGATCAAATAGAAACTCGCGCCGGGGACCGTCTCGGCGTTGTTATACACCGGGTCAAGCACACGCAGACATCCATCCGCTTCTTTGTAGATAACTACACTTTGTGATGTGTTTCCGCTGAATTTGACTGTGCGATAGGTGATCTCAATTGGGGAGTTCGCCTTAATCTCTGAGGCTTCAAACCTTGTCTTAAGATATTGCAAAGCGTAAGGGAGTTCACGTCCTTCCAGGTTTGGCGCGTACACCCAATTCAAGGCGGACATCAACTGGTAGTCCGAAAGATAATTCAATGGCAATTCATATGCCAATACGGCTGTCCCTTCTTTCAAAGCAGGTATACGCCATGCCATTTGCCAGAAGAGGTCTTGGGTGTTTGCCCAGTCACGTCGATAGGTATTCGCCACCGTGAACTGATACGCCGTGGACATGCCAATGATGAGACTGAGTAAAACAAGTTTGGCGCGTCCTTCACGCAAAATCAAATCGGCTAAACCAACGATGAAGAGGCTCGCTCCCAACATGATGGAGACGAAGAAACGGTCATAGTCAAATTCGATCTTCAAGGGCAGTCCCGCCGCCCAGGAGGGGAGACGTCCGGCGAAGATGGTGAGGATGCCGATAGCGATGAACCAGTGATAAGTGGGGGTTGTTTGCCCGGTGCTTGTTTCTTGCCCCTTGTTACTTGTTACTGAAAATGTCACCAAGCCAGCCGCCACCAGAATGGCAAATGCAATTGCTTGTGTAGCAGAGCCATCCACGGCGGCGAAGATGTTGAAGGTGCCGAGCCATGAGACGAAGCCGGAGAGGGAAAGCGTAGTGATGAACTCGTTGACGAGCGCTAGCGGGGAGAGCAGAGAGAGGATGCTGATCTGGTAGGAGTTGTAAGCATCGGAGCGGTGATAGGAATATGTCCATGCCGCGTTGACGACCCAGACGATAAGATAGGGCAGCCATTGGACGATGGATTTCTTGAACAGCTCTTTTTTATCCGCGATGGATTCGGATAGGATGACGAGAATAAAAAGGAATCGCAGGATTTCCAGCCCGAAGAAATATTCTGTGGAGAAGAGACCGAGAATTTGCAAGAGAATGGCGAGCGCGAGTTGGGGTTTGGAGTTTCTATTGTTTCGTAAAAGATTTACTGTGACAATGAAAGAGGAAAGAAGAAAGATAAGCGGGATAAGTTCCTGGTTGATGTGGGTGAGGGCGACCCATTGCTGTCCATATGCGGGATAAACGGTGAAGAGCAGGACCACCCATAGCACGGAACGTTCACGGGTAGGAAAAACTTTCCGAAGCAGCGACCAGACTTGAAGTCCGAGAATGAGGCGGACGAACAAGCCAAGCAATTGCCACGTGAGGGGATGCCCGCCAAAAATGGCGGTCGTCACGGTGAAGATATATCCCACCAAGGGGCGGAAAGGGCGGAAGGCGGCAATGAATTCGGCAGGACCGAAGAAACGCAGGAACCATGCGAAGGGCAGGTCGTCCCAATAGAAACCCATCCAGGGGGTGAGTAAACCATATGCGAGAATGATGAGCAGGGTAAGCGCGGCGGGAACCGCGAAGGGTTTTTGCAAAAGTCGGTTGATTTTTTCTTTCACGCAGATGATTTTACCATTCTGACTGCGGCGGGTATAATCCGATTCATGAATCGAAATAAACTGATCGATATTGCAGTTTACGCTGGATTAATTGTTGTATTTCTCGCGCCGCGGTTGGCGGGCATCGGCGATTTTGTCACGCTTGACGAGCCTTCATGGCTGAGTCAGGGCGCGAATTTTTATTATGCGTTGGGTCAGCGCGAGTTGGAGAACACGGTCTACGAATATCAGCCCGCCGTGACGACCATGACGATCATTTCGTTGGGCATGTTATTGTATTTTCCCGAATATCGCGGATTCGGTCAGGGCTATCTCGATTACGAAAAAGGGCGGCTCGATCCGTTCATGGTTCAGCACGGGAAAGACCCGTTGATGCTGTTGATCTATTCGCGGGTGATTCAGGTTTTTGTCTTGCTCGTTTTGTTCCTTGTCTTGTACTTCCTGCTGCAAAAATTTTTCCCGAAACCGGTGGCGATCTTTGCGCTTGTCTTCGCCATGTTCGACCCGTTCTATTTGAGTCAACACCGCCTGATGGATCACGAAGGGATGGTCTCGCTCTTCGTCCTGATCTCGCTGGCGGCGTTTGCGCTTTATCTTTTCAAAGAACGCAAATTCGCATTTTTAATTCTATCCGGCGTCGCGGCGGGATTTGCTTCGCTGTCGAAATCGTCGTCCATTGCCATGCTGGCAGCCCTGGGTGTGATGCTTTTGTGGAGAATGATCCAGGATCGCGGGCAGGGCTGGGGGAAAGCGTTTGTCGACGCGTTGAAATCTTTTGGGATATGGTTCGCGATCTTGGTCGTGACGTATTTTGTTTTCTGGCCCGGCATGTGGGTGGCGCCCGGCAAGATGCTTTACACCGTGTATGGCAACGCCTTCAGTTATGCCTTTCAAGGCGCGCGCCTCAAGATCACCGAAGAGTTGGATGTTGCGCAATTCAGCTTGAACACAAGGCTTGGCGATATTTGGGACGTGTTCAAGATTTTGCTTTACAGGACAACGCCGGTTACGTGGCTTGGCGTTCTCTTGGGATTTGCCCTTCCGTTCACACGGGACCCGGAGCAGGCTCCACGTAATAGGCTTTTCTTCACGCTGTTGCTGACGAACGCGATTGCCTTCATTCTACTGATCGGCATCGCTCAGGGGCGCAATTCTCCGCATTACATCCTTTCGAGTTACCTGTCCTTTAATTTGCTGGCGGGGCTGGGATGGTTCCACGCGGCTGAATGGCTGGTTAAGCGTTTCCCGTCCGTTCGCCGTGCTGGGCAGGTTGCCTTGCTCTCTGCAGTGATGTTAGCGCAGGTTGGGAGCGCATTGGTCAACTACCCGTATTACTTTACATACCGGAATCCGATCCTCGCTGCCGCGGGTTGGTATAGCAAGTTTCCGCACTTCCCATATTGCGAAGGCTTGGAACTTGCCGCTCATTACCTCGCCGAATTGCCCGATGCCGAGAATGCAACGGTCTTCTCCTACTACAGCCGTGGATGCGTCTCTTATTACTATCCCGGTCCCACCATCAGTTATCGCCCGTATTATTCGGATGGCGAACATACTGAAGATTTGCTAAATAACCTGCGCGCCTCCGAATATCTGATCGTGTATTACGCCAACCAGGGTCAATTGGCGCATCATCAAAATTTTGTGAATGCCATGTCCAAAGCAGAGCCGTTCCATGTTATCTGGCTGAACGGATATGAATACGTCCGTATTTACAAAGTGGATGACCTCCAGCCGGAAATTTATGAAGCCTTGGCGCATCTAAAATGACCAAATCCCTGAACCTGCAAAGCCGCAAATTATGGTTTGCCCTGCTCCTGCTTGCGCTGACCCTGCCTTCGCGCCTGATAAACATCGACCGCGCCGTCAACATCGACGAGCCCTGGTGGGTGATCTCCAGCTCCAATTTTTACTATGCGGTCACGCATCTCGATTTTCAGGATACGTATTTCGAATATCACCCCGGTGTGACGAACATGTGGATCATTTCCACCGCCATGCATTTTTACTTCCCGGAATACCGCGGCTTCGGTCAGGGATATTTCGACCAGCGCAAGCCGTTCTACGAGGAGTTCATGCGCGAGAACGGCAAGGAGACGCTCGACCTTGTCCGCATCAGTCGCTACATTCAAGCCGGGGCATTGGCAATCCTTGCAGTGGTCGCATTCCTGTTGTTGAGTCTCGTGTTGGGGGAGGTGGCGGCGTTCATTTCAATTGCTCTCGCAACCATTTCGCCTTTCTTTCTCGGTCATTCCCATTTGCTGAACATGGAGACGATGACTTCGTCGTTTGTGCTGGTGTCTTTCCTTTCCATTTTTTATTATCTTCACAAAGAAAGAAAATTATTTTATCTGTTGCTTTCGGGCGCAGCGTTTGGCTTGGCGCAATTGACCAAGTCCACTTCGATTGCGATGGCGGGAGCGGCGGGGTTGATGCTTCTGGTCGGTCTGTTTGCCCGGGATGGAAGAACCTTCGCCTCAAGACTCTGGGACGCGGTGAAGACCTTTGCCATCTGGCTGGGGACGGCGGCGTTGGTGTATTTCATCCTCTGGCCCGGCATGTGGGTGAACCCAGGCAGGATGCTCAATGAAGTCTATGGCAATGCATTCAGTTATGCCTTTCAGGGCGCCCGCCTCGATGTGACGGAAGAACTGGAGCCTGCCAGTTTCAGCCTTGTGACCCGTTCCGATTCATTTATTCAATTCTGGAAGCTTTGGGCATCGGGCACTACCTTCATTACGTGGTTGGGAATGATGTTCGCAATGTTTGCCGTTTTCTCGAAGAATATGGATAAGGTCGTCAAATCCCTGCTGGCATATCTTGTCATCCTCGGCGCGGCGGTCGTCGTGATGTTCAGCATCGCGCAGGGACGTAATTCCGCGCATTACATCATGACCACCTTTGTCTCTTTCGATGTCGTTGCAGGGATTGGGTGGGGGAGCGCGTTACTGTGGGTGGGCTCCCGTTGGAAGGGGTTATCGCAGGCGTATGCTTCGGCGGCGGCACTGGTCGTTTTGACCCTTGCGCAGATCGGGTTTGGGTTGCCGTACGCGCCGTATTATTTCACCTATAAAAATCCATTTGCAAGTGAGGCGGCGACCTATGGCTATGGCGAGGGGTTGTCTGAGGCGGCGGATTATCTGGCGCAAGAACCGAATGCCAAAGAGATCACTGCTTACGTTTACAACGGTATGGGTACTTTCTCGTTTTACTTCCCCGGTAAAACCGTCGTATTGAAGCGCGCAAATCTTTTCTACGTCGACTTCGTCACCATCACGGAAGAACTGCGCAATTCCGATTATCTGGTGCTGTATCCCATCACCCGCGCTAAACACCCGGAAACTGAAAGTATTCTAGCGGAGTTGGAAGGCGTGGTGAAGCCGGAGAAGGTGATTTACATCAATGGGTTGGAGTATATCCAGATCTATCGTGTAGCAGATATCCCAGAGTCAGTTTACGAAGCGCTGCTGGCAAAAAACAAGTAATAGCTTTTTGTTAATTCGTAGAGCGAGATACTATCTCGCTCTACGTGGGGAAAAGGCTCCAGAATAACAGGAACAGGCAAAAATCCGGGGCGAGGCGGGCGTCACCTTACGCCTTTGTCATGAAAGTACCATATCCCTCAGGCTGGATTGTAGAGTAAAATTTCCCTCACACTACGCTATGGGTTTTAATTTATCGAACGGTCGTTTCTCTGAAAAATCGCTGGGGCGCATCCTGACAGGGATTGTTTTCCTGTACCAGGCTGCGGCAGCGGTCGTCGTCGTTTGGGCGCTCATCATCGCGTCTGGATGGGTGCGTGAGCCGTTCCTCGGTTCATTCTACGAGCATACCCTGGTCTTTTCGGACCCGGGCGGTTCGACGGGCGCATGGGAATTCAACCAGGTGGTGGCTGGCGGGGACCGTTTGATCGCTGTCAACGGCGGGGAAGTCAGAAGCGGACGCGAGGTGCGCGAGGCGCTTGAAAATTTCGTGCCGGGCGAAAATGTGACTGTGACGGTTCAGTTCAAAAGCGGGGAAGCGCGCGACCTGAACGTGGAATTACAGCGCTTCCCTGATGACGGCATTAGTGTTTATTTGATCCTCCCATCCATTCTCAGTTTCATCTTTCTTGCGCTCAGTATTTGGACCTTTGGCTTGCGCCGCAACGAACCTGCTGGGCGCGCATTCACCATGTTCGCTTCCTCCTTTGCTATTGTGACGGGAACGATCTTCAACGTGTGGACAAGCCACGAATTCACCTTGGTTTGGACGTTTGCCTGTGCAGTTGCAGGCGGCGCGACCATTGCCCTTGCCTTATCGTTCCCTTCCTCGCCGAGGATCATCATCAATCGTCCTTATCTTCGCTGGGTTGGTTTTGTGGTTAGCCTTATATTAGCGGCAATGGCAGTTCCTTATATTTTCAATACACAAAATCCGACTGAATACATCTCCAAGTGGCAGAACATTTATTTCTTCGACGCGGCTGCCGTCTTGATACTGCTTGGCTTTAGCTTGTATTATGCGCTTTATTCCCAATCGCCGGTGGTGAAGTCTCAGGCACGCAGCACCTTGATTGGGGCATTATTTGCGTTTGTATTTCTGACCGGATACCTGGTGCTCGGCAATTTTGTCGGGATCCCCTTCTCGCCGTGGTTTTTCCTGCCGGTGGTGATCTTCCCAGCCGTGATGGGATACAACATCATGCGTTTCCGCTTCCTGCGCACCGATGACCTGGCGCGGCGCGGCGCGATGTATGCGCTGCTGACGGTTGTTGTGACGCTTGGGTATGCGCTGGTTGCTGCTGGCGCAGGGCTTTTGTTTGGGAATGCCCTGCCCAACAATTACCTTGCGGGCTTTTTCATTTTGGTTCTTGCCATTGTGCTTGAACCGTTACGCACCCGCCTGCAAAACCTGACAGACGTACTTTTCTTCCGCGGGTCGCGTGTGGTGGCGGAACAGTTGGAGGATTTCTCTCACAGGCTGACCACCGCCCTGGACCTGAACGCCATCAGCTCGCTTTTGCGGGATCAGATCGCCTCAACCCTCGCCCCGGAACAGGTCCACATCTTTACCTATGACTCCCTCAATGACTTTTTCATCGCTTCCCCTGGTGATGGACGCCGCACTACTACAGACATCCGCTTTACTTCAGCAAGCCCGCTTGTTTCTTATTTCAAGAAGGAACGCCTGCCGCTATATCTGGATAACATCACCGACCTGCCGGAAGTATTGAAGTCGGAACAATCGCGCATTGCCCTGTTGGGTGCGCGCCTGTTCATTGCCTTCCCCGGCAAAGACAAACCCAACGGCTGGCTGGCATTGGGTCCGCGCCTGACGGACAAGGCATATTCACCGCGCGACCTGCGCTTCCTTGAAAACATCTGCGACCAGGCGTCGGTCGCCATTGAGCGTGTGCAGACGGTGGCTCACCTGGAGCGGCGCATCCAGGAAATGAACGCATTGACCCGCGTCTCGCAAGGTGTCAACGTCACATTAACCTTCGATGACGTTTTGGAATTGATCTATGCCCAAACCGCGCAGATCGTTCCAACTTCGCATTTTCACATCACCCTCTACGACAAAGCCAGCGACTATTATTATTACGGTTTCTGTCTCGAAAACAACGAACGTATCCACGAGCGTGAAAACCAGCCGTTCTCGGCGAACGTGGGTCTTTCGCCTGAAGTGATTCGCAAGAGCCGCCCGATCATCACACAGGATTACATCCGCGAGTGTCAGGCGCGCAACCATACGCCCACCATCGAAAACATCTTCGCATGGATCGGTGTGCCGCTCAACGCGGGCGCGGAGTCTATTGGGGCGCTCAGTGTGGGCAGCCGCGACGGTTCCACGATCTACACCCGTGCGCAGGTGGACTTGCTGCAAGCCATCGCGGACCAGACCGCCGGCGCCATCGTCAAGGCGCGCTTGTTGAAAGAGACGCAGGAACGCGCGCATCAATTGACGACCTTGAATGAAATTACGCGTCAATTGACATCGACGCTGGAATTGAATCCGCTTTTGCAGAACATTCTCGAAAACGCCGTTGGCATTTTGAACTGTGAAGCGGGCAGCCTGTTGCTTGTAGACGACCAGACCGATGAACTCGTTTTCCGTGTGACGGTGGGACCCGTGGCAGGCAACCTGATCGGCAAACGCCTTTCACGCGGCACGGGCATCGTTGGTCGCGCCGTGGAGACGAGAAAACCGGTCATCGAGAACGAGGAACAGACGACAACCAACCGCTTCAAAGGCGTGGATCAGCAAACGGGTTTCGTCAGCCGTTCGTTGCTTGCCGTGCCGTTGCAAGCCAAAGACCGCGTGATCGGCGTCGTGGAAGTCATCAACCGCCGCGACGGTCTTCCCTTCGTGCAGAATGACCAGACGTTGTTGACCGCCTTTGCAGGTCAGGCGGCGGTTGCCATCGAAAATGCGCGCCTCTATACTCTCACCGATCAGGAACTCGCCAGCCGCGTGGAAGAACTCTCGGTCATGCAGCGCATCGACCGCGAATTGAACGCCAGCCTCGAAATGGACCGCGCCATGAGAATCACACTCGATTGGGCGCTGCGCCAGTCTGGCGCCGAAGTGGGTTTGATTGGCATTCTCGAAGAGACTAAATTGCGCGTCATGGCACATCAAGGCTTGGACGAACAAATGGCATCCCTGCCCGATCAGATGATGAAGATCGAACTGCCTTCAATGATCGCCGCCATGGAAACCGGTCTGCCTCAAAATATTGAGGTGGCAGTGGAAGCCTCAAAGAATAAATTACTGATGACGGCGCAAACGCAGATGGTTATCCCCATCCGCCGCGAAACGACGGTCATCGGTCTGTTGTATCTTGAAAGCACAAGCGGCTCACAGGTGGATATCGAATTCCTTACCCGTCTTACCGACCATGCCGCCATCGCGATTTCGAATGCCCAACTGTATAGCGAAGTGCAGCGTGCCAACCTTGCCAAGAGCGACTTCGTATCCTTTGTGGCGCACGAGCTCAAGAATCCGATGACATCCATCAAGGGCTACACCGAGTTGCTGGCGAGCGGCGCGGTTGGGCAGATCACCGAAATGCAGACGAACTTCCTTTCGACGATCAAATCGAATGTCGAGCGTATGTCTACGTTGGTTTCAGACCTCAACGATAATTCCAAGATCGAAGCGGGTCGCTTGCGCCTTGAGTTCAAAGCCACGCAAGCCGCCGAACTGGTGGATGAAGTCATTCGCACGTTCAAACGCCAGCTTGAAGATAAGAAGCAGATGCTTGAGTTGACCATCCCGCCAAGTCTGCCCGCCATGTGGGCAGACCGCATCCGTGTGGGGCAGGTGTTGACCAATCTCATCAGCAATGCGTTCAAGTACACGCCCGAGAGCGGCTCCATTCAAGTGGGCGTGGAAGAAAGCCAGAATCACTGGGATCAGGATGGTGCGCCTCGAGTCGTTCACCTATGGGTGAAGGACAGCGGTATCGGCATGACACCCGAAGACCAACAGAAGATCTTCCAGAAATTCTTCCGCTCTGATGACCCCAAGGCGCGCGAAGCACCGGGGACGGGTCTCGGTTTGAACATTACAAAGAGTCTTGTGGAAATGCAGGGCGGGCAGATCTGGTTTGAGAGTGAATACCGGCATGGAACGACCTTCCATTTCACAGTTCCGGTGGCAGAGGAGTAATCGGCGATGGCTATTGTCTCTTCTGTTGGAACCGCCCAGGCGTTGGATGGACGCGAAGCCGGGTTGCAGGCAACGCATCAGGCGTTGAATAAGCTTGGGGCGAACGCCCCCGGTTTGGCGGTGGTCATCGCATCCCATCAATATCAGCCGCGTGAAGTGTTGAATGGCGTTTCCAGTTTGCTGGGCGATACGCCCATGATCGGCTTTAGTTCCCCTGCCGGGCTGACGCGCGATGGGCTTCATCCACATTCGGTGGTGGTTGCCCTGCTCAGCGGAGACTTTCAAGCCGAGACGCTTTGGCTGCCGGGCTATGCACAGTCTGGGCGTGAGACCGCTTCGAAGATCGAACAGCATGCCTCGGCGCGCGTCGAGCGTCAATCTGTCCTCTTCTTTGCCGATGGGTTCAATGGCGATGCAGAGCAGTTTTGTAATTCACTCCCGCCGGCGCTTGAGGTGATGGGCGCGCTTTCCAGCGGCGACTTGCACACAGGCAATACCTATCAGATCGTTGGCTCGCAAACAGGCGCAGGCGGGATGACTGCGGCATTCCTGCGTGGCAATCTTCAAGTCGGCGTTGGCGCGGACCATGGCTGGGACCCGGTTGGCAATCAATTCCGCGTGACGCGTTCGCGCGGTTTCTGGCTGCGCACCTTGGATGGTCGTCCTGCTTCAGAAGCCTACGCAGCTTTGTTCGGTTACCCGGCGCGTGATTGGGCGTTCCCGCCGCTCAGTTATCTCGCGCGTTTGTATCCGCTGGGCATGGAACAGAACGATGGCATGGTCGTCCGCGCCCCGATCCGCGTGGAGGCGGATGGCAGTTTCCGCATGAACGCCGTCATCCGCGATGGGGTAGATGCCTTCCTGCTTGTGGGCAGCCGCGCCTCCTGCGAACGTGCTGCGAAGACCGCCGCCCAGCAGGCGCTTCTCAAACTTGGGGATGCAAAACCCCGCCTCGCCCTCGTGCTTGTGGATGTTGCCTGGCAGATGCTGCTCAAAGCCCAGCCCGGCGCCGAAATCGCTGCCGTACAGGAAATTCTCGGCGATACCGTGCCGGTCGCGGGCGGGTACACGCTCGGTCAGATAGTCACGATGGATGAAGAAAGCAAGCCCAAATTCCTCAACCAGCACATCATCGTCATTGTCTTTGGCGAGCCAAAAGAACAGTAAACAGAGACCGCAGGACATCCTGCGGTTTTTATCTTCGCATAGTCATTAAGTGAAAATTAGAGAATCAATTTACCTTTCAAGATGGTAAAGCCACCCATACCCGGAGTAATGTATACTGAATCAATATACATCGAGGCTGGGTATGACCGACAAAAAAGCCCCTTCAAAGAAAATCACAAAAAGACAAAGTCCAGAACAGGAAATTCAGGCGGGAGACGGAAGCGTTGCCGTTGGTGGATCGGTGACCGAGAGCGCCATCATCCATGGGCAGACCATCGTCCTTGCAGACCGCTTCTGGCGGGACCTCAAGCCTGCCCTGCCCCCCGAAGCCATTAAAGAAGCCACGGCAGCTTATCTTACCTACCTGACCGACCGACATTATTATCTCAGCCTGAAAGGCATGGGGGTCTCAGATCGTGTTCCACTTAAACTAAAACTGCTCGATTTATACGTTCCGCTCAAAGCGCGCATGGAACTCCCGGAAGGGGAGACGTGGAAACGCGACCTCAGCCTTGCCGGGCGCGATGTTATCGACTATGAAGACCCACTGCACTTCGGCGACCCGGTTCCGTTGTTGAATGTTTTGAAAAGCTATTCCGGTGTGATCGTGCTGGGCGACCCGGGCGCGGGCAAAACCACCTTCGTCAAATACCTTGCGGTGCGGCTCGCACGTGGCGAAGGCTCAAATATAGGCTTGGACGATTACCTGCCCATCCTGCTCCCGCTGGCGGCGTTTGCCAATGCCTTGCAGAACAACGACATCCGCCTGGATGATTTCATCGCCGACTATTTCTCCGGCATCGGCGCGGACCTGCCCATTGGACCGATGCTGAAAGAAGCGCTGATTGCCGGGCGCGCTCTCATCCTTTTGGACGGTCTCGACGAAGTGCGCGACATTAGCATGCGTAACACCGTCGTGGAACGCGTGGTGGACTTTTACACCTTCCATCGCCACCAGGGTAATAAATTTGTGCTCACCAGCCGTGTGGTAGGTTATCGCGCCGTGCGTCCTTCTGCGGAAGATTTGGCAGAATGCACCATCGTCGATTTTGAAGACGACGAGATCGAGAGCTTCGTCACCCGTTGGACCACCGCCCTCGAGCGACAGGCGCAAGGGCATACCCAGGTCGCCGAAGCCGATGCCGAAGCCGACCGCCGCGATCTGTTGGATGCCATTCAACACAATGCAGGCGTGCGACAGCTTGCCTCCACGCCGCTTCTGTTAACCATTCTGGCGCTGATGAAACGTCAGGGCGTGACCCTGCCCGAGCGCCGCGTGCAACTGTACGACCAATACGTTTCCACGCTGCTTTCCACCTGGAACCGCGCCCGCAGCTTAAGCGGACGTGCCCCCGGGCGCGACATCGATGAGATTCAAACCGTACGCATCCTCGCCCCGCTGGCGTTGTGGATGCATGAAGTCAGCCCGGGCGTTGGTTTGGTGGGGCGCGAAGACATGCGTCGCAAGTTGGAAGAACTTTTCCATGATCGCGGGGATGTCTCGCCGCATCAGGCATCGCGTCAATTCTTGATGGATGTACGCGAACACGCCGCCCTTCTGCTTGAACGTGGACCCGGCGAATATGGTTTTATCCATCTCACCTTTGAAGAATATCTTGCCGCGGTCGCTCTGGCATTCATGGGGCAGGGCGATTCCAAGCCCATCATCGAAACATTATCGCAACATGTCGGTGAACAAGCCTGGCGTGAGGTGACACTGCTGACCATCGGCTATCTCGGCATTCGCCAACAACTTCCGAAGATCGCCGGCGAAGTGGTGGATGCGTTGGTGGATACGCAGCCTGGTCCTGCCGGGGAGGCGGTTGTGTTGGCAGGCGATGCCGTGTTGGATACGTATCCCAATGGCGTGCCGCTCAAAAGCCGGGACCATGTCATCAATGCATTGGTCAAGACCATGCAGGATGGCTCCATCAGACCTGAGTTGCGCCGTCATGCCGGGATCTTGTTGGGGCGTCTCGGCTGGAGACCCGGGGACCTAGATCGGTTTGTGGAAGTGCCTGCTGGTGAGTATCAAGCCGGGGTTAAGAAAGAGGCGAAGAACATCTCACAGATGTATTTCGTCGCCAAGTATCCCGTCACCAATATCCAGTTCGCGCGTTTCGTCAAAGAGAATGGGTATCAGAACCGCGAGTATTGGAGCGACCTCGGTTGGGAATGGCGCACGGGTAAATACGACCAGCGCACCATGGAGTCGATTGAGCGTGACTGGCTCGAGCACCGCCCATTGAATAAACGCAACACACCGTATTACTGGCATAACATCGAGTTGAGCAACCCCATTGTGCCGGTGGTGGGGGTATGTTGGTTCGAGGCTGAGGCGTATTGCAAATGGCTTTCGAAAAAGATCGTGGCAGTGCCTGAAGGCTACACTGTGCGTTTGCTTACGACCGATGAATGGGAACGCGCCGCACGCGGCACAGACGGGCGCGAATACCCGTGGGGTGACGGTTTCAACAAGTCTGCCGCCAACACGTGGGACAGTGACGCGACAGGTTCAGGCTTGGGTGGCACTACAGCCGTAGTGACCTTTGCGCAAGGTGCCAGCCCGGCAGATACCTGGGATATGAGCGGCAACGTTTGGGAATGGACAGGCTCATGGTACGATGAAGATAAGAAATACCGCATCGTGCGCGGCGGCTCATGGATCGGCTATCAATGGTTCGCGCGTTCTTCGTTCTGCAACTGGTCCATCCCGCTGATGTTCAACGACGACCTTGGCTTCCGTGTGTCGATTGCACCCAAAGATCCTTAGGAGGAAGAATGGCTGAAAAACAAAAGAAAAATGGTTTAAACGCTGGTGATAATAGTGTGGTCATTGGCGGCAGTGTGCAGGGCAGTAATATTGTGATCGGCAACAAAAACACCGTTTCCAATTCGTCGGTGAACATTGCGCCCCTGTTCGATGAGATTTATAAAAAGCTTGATGTGAAAAAAGACCTCAAGCCGCAGGAGAAAGAAGATGTCTACGCCGATTTGAAGGAAGTGCAAAAAGAACTCGAAAAACCCGAACCCAATGAAACCTTCCTCGCGCGGCGTTTCCGCAACATCAAACGCATGGCGCCTGATATCGCGGACATTGCCTTGGAAACTCTCAAGAATCCCATTAGCGGGGTCGTAGAGGTCATCAAGAAGGTTACCAAAAAAATGGGTGAAGACGCAAAATAGTACAATGAACTGGCGGAGACTTCCGCCAGTTTTGTTTTGAAAGGACGACCCATGAAACGTTTGTTTCTTCCCTTGCTTGTTCTGACTCTCGCTGCCTGCTTCGCACCTGTGGATGCGCCCCCGCCTCCCACTTCCATTTTTTCTGCCACGCCCCAACTTGCCGTTCCCACGCTGACGGTTGCCCCTGCCACTTCTGCGCCGATCATGCCTACCTCCACTCCCGCGACCTCAAGCCAAGGCTTTTGCCAGGACGCCCGCGCCTTGCAATTATTGAGCGACCTGCAAACCGCGATCCAGAACCGCGATGGAGAATTGCTGGCTTCACTGGTCAGCCCCACCACCGGCGTTGGTGTCCGCTTCATCCGCAATGGAAAAGTCGTTACGTATTTCGATAACGTCAAATTCATCTTCGAAACCACCTACCAGGCAGATTGGGGTCTTGCCGCGGGAAGTGGGGAACCGGTGAAGGGTCCGTTTCACGAGATCGTCTTGCCTTCGCTGGACAGGGTATTTGCGGGGAATCCCATCACCACCTGCGGCGAGTTGAAAGTCGGCGGCGCAACCTACATCCCCGAATGGCCCTACTCCGGCATGGATTACTATTCCGTCCATTTCCCCGGCACGGACCAATACGCTGGCATGGATTGGGAGACATGGGCAGTAGGCATGCTGCGCGAGGAAGGCAAACCCATGCTCGCGGCTCTCGTCCACTACAATTGGGAGCCGTAGTTTTTGACGATAGACCATGGACGGTGGACCATAAAACCCCTTCCATCTTCCACGGTCTATCGTCTATCGTCCACGGTCTTCTACGTAAGAAATCCCCCTCTGAAATATTCTAAAAAACATGCTATTGCAAGAAGTTGCAATAAGAGACCGCCCAATTAATCCACCGCCGGAGACGGCAGCTGTAACAGTAGCCACCAACGAGGTTAAGTTGTAGGGCAAGATGCCATCTTGCCAGGGCAATTTAGCAAATTGCCCTACTTCTTATCCTATTGCTACAGTAGTTTAGTTAGACTCCAAGGAGAGTTGATGTCTTGTGCCGATGAATATGCCCCGCAGCTCCGTGCCCGTGGGTACCGAATGACGTCTCAACGGCTGGCGATACTGCATGTGCTTCATCACAATGGCGGGCATCTTTCGCCGGTCGAGGTCTATGAGCAGGCGCGTACCGAGCTGCCTAGTCTCACGGAAACCACCGTCTACCGTACGCTGGAATTCCTCGCGGGGAACGGGTTGGTACGCCCGGCATTGACCGGCTCCGGGCATCTTGTATATGAGATCGCGCGGCATGAACATCATCATCTCGTCTGCCGCAATTGCGGAAACGAAATGGAGGTCGAGCACGAATTGCTGAAGTCCATGTATGAGACTCTTGAAGTTGAAAGCGGCTATAAACTGACCGATAGCCATCTTACATTTTTTGGTCTTTGTCCGAACTGTCAAAAAGGAGATTAAGATGCTGTATTCCCCCATTCCCATGCATATTCCCGATGGCTTTCTCAGCCTGATCGTATCCATCCTTTGTTGGGGTGTCACTGCTGGCGTTGTTGGGCTTGCCATCTCAAAGACAAATAAATCCCTTGGCGAAAAACAAATTCCATTGATGGGTGTGATGGCAGCGTTCATCTTTGCCGCGCAGATGATCAACTTCCCCGTGGCGGGCGGCACTTCCGGGCATTTGCTCGGCGGCGCATTAGCAGCGATCGTGCTGGGTCCCTGGGCGGGTATGTTGGTGATGACGGCGGTCATCGTAGTACAAGCGCTGCTCTTTCAGGATGGCGGTCTGCTTGTGATGGGCGCGAATATCCTGAACATGGGTCTTGCCACGGCTGCCGTTGGGTATGGACTGTATCGTTCCACCTTCAACCAATCCAGGACCGTCAAACTCGCTGCGGCGGGGTTTGCTGCATGGCTCTCTGTCATGACCGGTGCCTTGCTTACTGCACTCCAACTCTGGCTGAGCGGCACTTCCGATTTGCAGATCGTGATCCCTGCCATGTTGGGCGTGCATGCCTTGATCGGGTTTGGAGAAGCGCTCATTACTGTTTCGGCACTGGCGTTCATCCTTCAAACCCGACCTGACTTGCTGGGCGAAGGCTCTGAATCGGCAAGGGGAAGCCGCATATGGGTTGGGGTAGGCGGTTTCATTGCCCTCGCTGTTGTGCTGTTTTCCCCATTGGCTTCTTCAGACCCAGACGGATTAAACCGTGTGGCAATGGACCTTGGCTTTATAGACACGGCACAATCGGGGGCTGGACCTCTGGCTGGTTATACGGTTCCATTCCTGGCTTCAGCATCCGCTTCGAAGATCGCTGCCGGGGTAATTGGTGTGCTGGTGGTCGGTGTCATTGTCATCCTTATCGGTCGTGGTATAAAAGCCGGACCGCAATCTTAACCCGCCATGCATTTCGACGCCTTTGACCGTTATCACGAAAGGGAAAGTTTTCTACATCACCTTGACCCGCGCGTCAAAGTGGTGATCGCTATCCTTTTCATTGTTTCCAATGCCCTGCTCCCGGATGGGGCATGGGACGCGTTCTTATTTGCATGGGCATTCGTTCTGATCGCCAATGTCGTTTCAAAGTTGGGGGTTGGGTACACCTTTAAACGTTCGATTATCGCATTACCCTTTGCTCTGGTTGCGATTACGGTTCTTTTTTCGATACCCGGCAAACCGGTCTTCTCGCTCCAGTTTTTGATGTGGAACTTCACTGTCACTGATATGGGCTTGTTGCGTTTCGTGAGCATCCTTATCCGCTCGTGGCTTTCGGTGCAGATGGCAATCTTGTTAGTGTCGGTGACGCGCTTCCCGGATCTGATCCATGCCCTGGAGCATTTGCGCGTGCCTGCCGTGCTGACCACGATCATCGCATTCCTGTACCGTTACCTTTTTGTGCTGACCGACGAAGTCTTCCGCCTGCTGCGGGCGAGAGAAGCCCGCTCGGCGGCCGCGGCAGGTTCGAGGTCTGGGGGAGGCGTAGCGTGGCGTGCCAGGGTGGCGGGCAATATGGCGGGTCAATTATTCCTGCGCAGTTACGAACGCAGTGACCGCATCTACAATGCGATGGTGGCGCGCGGATATGTCGGTCATCTTTATACGTTGAATCCGCATGAGATGAAATCCAGCGATTATTATGTCAGCGCGCTGGCAGTCGCTTTGATTTTCATTACTCAGATGCTTGGAAGGTTCTAATGCCTGTTACTCATATTACGAATCAATTTCCCCAACATGATTGCGGTGGCGATGTGCTTGCCGTGAATGACCTGCATTTTTCGTACCCCGATGGGCATGTTGCGTTGAACGGTGTGTCGCTCAAGTTATGCGAAGGCGACAAGGTCGCGCTGGTGGGACCGAACGGCGCGGGCAAGTCGACGTTGATGTTGCACCTCAATGGAATCCTCGGCGGGCGCGGTGAGGTGGAGGTCGCGGGTATGCGCCTCATGCGGGACAATTTGCCTGCCATCCGCGCGATGGTCGGGCTCGTCTTCCAGAACCCAGACGACCAACTTTTCTCGCCGACCGTGTTTGAGGACGTGGCGTTTGGTCCGCTGCACATGGGGCTGTCCGAAGCGGAAGTCCGTTCGCGGGTGGATGCCGCGCTCGAAGCTGTACGCATGACCACGTATCGCGACCGTTTATCGCATCACCTAAGCGTGGGGGAGAAGAAGCGCATTGCGATTGCCACCGTGCTTTCGATGAAGCCCAGCCTGTTGGTATTGGACGAACCCTCGGCGGGTCTCGACCCGCGCGCACGGCGCACATTGATCAACCTGCTGCGTGAACTTCCCATCACCATGTTGGTATCCACACATGATATGAAGATGGTGCAGGACCTCTTTCCGCGCACGGTGGTGATGGATGAGGGACGTGTGGTTGCCGACGGACCAACGGCGGATATTCTGAAGAACGAAGAATTGCTGACGGCGCACGGGCTTGAAAAGCCGTAACTGTGGAGTATAGAAAAGATGGGTAACCCCATCTTTTTTGTTTTCGATAGGATGGGGTTATTCCAACGGATCAAGGTGGTTCGGTGTTATTTCCCGGCTGGTTTCGCCATTCATCAAAATATGGGTGGTGAATTTTTTACACCATAGCTTGCAAAAATGTTAGCTTCCTTTGGGCGTCTTAAATTGACGGTTTTCCGATTGCAATCTATGATTCAAGCGTTCAATACCGGGTGATTAAGTCCATTGAAACCCACACTGGAGAAACATTATGAAACATAGTTATCACTTTTTCTTATCGATGATGGCAGTCATTACGGCGCTGATGGCAAGCGCCATCGGTCCGCCTGCGGTGTATGCAGACGATGGCGGGACAACGGAGCCCTCTGGGGATACAGCCCCCGCTTCAGACCCGACGGGAGACGAACCTCAAGATGGGACGACGGAGGATGAACCCGCGACGGAAGAGCCGGTTTTCATTCCCGAAGTCCTTGAACAGGCTCCCGAAGGAACCGAACTGGTCGTGGTCAACGATGCCGGGGAGGTACTTCCGCTTGTCACGGAAGAGGCGGCGGAGATCATTTCCACCAGCGACCCGATGTGGTGCCCCGCGAATGCCACCCCCGGAGATGCCGGGTGTACGGCGAGTTTCGGGACATTCAATGAGTTAATCGATGCGCTGGAAGCCGATGCACTTTCCGGCTCGCCGGTATACACGGGCAACGGCACCATCTGGGTTCAGGATACCTATGCCGGAAACGACGATACCCAGGTCTCGTTCGACGGTTCGGTCCTTACGAATATTGGCAGCAGCAACCTAAACATAAATGGCGGTTGGAGCGGCAGTAACAATACCAACATCACAGGTGTTTCCGATTTGGATGTCTCCCTGGCATTTGCGAATTGGGGCGGCAATATCACCATCAACGATCTGACGATCACGGCAAATGACAGCAACGGTTTCGGGTTATTGGTCAATAACACCGGCAATCTTTCGATGGATAATGTTGCCGTCGACGGTACGACCGTCAATGCCTTTGGGTATGGTGATGGCGCGTTGGTTATTAGCTCAGGGAACGTGGATATTACAGATAGCGAATTCGATAACAATCAGGGCAATGGTCTGCAGGTTGCCTCCGGTGGGACGATCACTCTGGATACTGTCTCTGCGAGCGGCAACACATTGACGGGCGCTTATCTCGACTCTTGTAGTTACGACAATCTGACCGGGTTATGCGCCGGGGACGGACTAGTAACGATCACCAGCGCCACCGGAAACGTCTTTGATGGAAATGGCTTCATCGGCTTAACCGTGGACTCTGGCGGCGGGCTTGCCATGAATAGCACCCAGGCGAACAATAACGGACTCGATGGGGCGGTTATTACCAGCGCCGATGACGATGGCACAGGGAACGTCACCATCGATATGAGTGACTTCTCCGGGAACGCAAACGCCTACGGGTTGGACGTTTACACCGACGGCAGCGTGGATGTGACCCAGGTGACGGCAAACTCCAATGGTCTTGGCGCAATTTTGGATACTACTCCCGGTACAGGCGCGGTGAATGTTTCAGACAGTAATTTTGGCGTGAGCGCCATCACCGGAAACACCTGGACCGGTCTGCACATCGATTCGGGCAGTACGGTGACCTTGCTTAACGTGGTCGCATCCTATAACGGGACGAACGGCGCGTATGTGGAAGCCCAGGGGAATATCGACGTTACGAATAGCACCTTCAATGAAAACGTGCATTTCAACTTCCCGCAAGACCCCGGTTTGTATGCCTACAGCAACGGTGGAAACATCACTCTGGTCGATGTGACTGCCGACGGCAACGACTTCGGCGCGGGCGCAGTCTTGATTACGAATAACAATGGAGCAATCTCCGTTTCCAATACGGTGCCAGGAGCGGGTCATTTCAACGGCAACGGCACGTTTGGCATTCAGGCGTCCACGTATAACGGCGATCTGACTCTGACGGACGTTGAAGCTTCCTATAATGCATCCAAGGGCATGTACCTTTCTGCAAATGGAACTGGGAACATTTTCGTCACAAATGGAATGCTGGTGGAAAATGGAAATTATGGCATGTACGCCAGCGCAAACCAGGGCGACATCACCCTGGATACCGTAACGGTTCTTGGCGATGATGGTGTTGCCGCGACCTCCAACGATAACCTTACCGACGTGGGTGCTTTGCTGAAAACCTATAATGGCGGCAATGTCTTCGTCACGGACAGTATTTTCAATCTCAATACCACGACCGGGTTGATTGTCATTAGTAGTGCTACGGTGAATCTGGTCAATGTCACAGCCAACGGTAACGGCGGGAACGGAGTCGAGGTTTACACTCCACAGACCGCCTATTGCCGCGACGCGGACGACGCTGTAACGAGTGTGACCGTCAATGTGGACGGTGGGACGTTCACGAACAATGGAGAATATGGGCTGATGGTGCAGCCCGGACCGACAGGTACATTGAACTTCGTCAATCCATCCGTCTTTGGCGGCAATGGGCTGGGCGACTACCTACTCGACCTGAGCGAACCGGAGATTTGCCCCGTCGTTGTCGAGGAACCTTCCGAGCCGAAGGATCCTCCGCAGATCGTTCCTGCCCCGAGCCCTGACCCCATTGAACAGGATTGCGAATTATTCAGCAGCACTATTCATCAACTGCCGAACGGAACTTTCGTCAACATTGGCTGTCCATATGAAGGCTTTAGCAATTTCGAAGAGATCGCAGTAGGAGACCTACCGGGTGTGTTAGGCGCCGGCACGGAATTTTTGGCGGGTATCCTCGTCAGCCTGACGGATGCGGATGGAAACACCATCTTGAATCAAAACGGCACCGTAACCGTTAGTTTTGCCATCCCTGCAGGGTCGCGCGGCAGGACTCACTCGGTACTGTTCTGGGACCCGATGCTGAATGATGGGCAAGGTGGTTGGATGAAATTGCCGCCCTATGAGGCGGGCACCAGCTTCCCGCTTCACCCGGAAAACCCGGACGACTCTCGTGTTGTCATTTCGGGCGTGCAGCAAGTGAATGATATGGTGACCTTTACCGTGAACTTCTCCGGTGTCTTTGTTCTGACCACGCCATAAAGATCATATAGTTCAAAAAAAGAGGGATGGCATCAAGACCATCCCTCTTTCTGCTTAAGTACCTATCCTAAAATTGCTCTTGCCGCAGTCCTCGGCGGTGAGGCCGCCGCCGTGAGCTGAAAATATTTGGATAGGTTGTAAGCTGAGATCAATACCTTCCTGTCAGTCCCTGCATCATTTGATAACTTTGAAATGCCAGCAGACCGAACAGGAACGCCATGTAAATACTATTCAGGAAAACAATCCCAACCACGGCAAGCACTCCGCCTGTGATGATCGAGATCCACAACGAAATACGCAGTCCGTTCCACGGGTCGCGTTGGATCAGGATGTAGCGCGAAACATGACCGCCATCCAATGGGTAGACCGGCAGGAGGTTGATGATGCCCCAGAAAATGTTGACCCATAAAAAGGTGATGAAGATATCCGTCAGACTGCTGCCGTAAGGCATGAGCACAACCGGGAAGGGAATGATGCCAAAAAGCGAGGAAAGGATGATCTCGCCGCCCAGCGCCGCTCCCAGTGCGAGAATCAGCCCGGCAAGCAGGAACCCGGCAAAGGGTCCGGCAAGCGAGACGAAGATGTGCTGGTTCGGCGTCAGGCTCACAGTGGCGTATCCGCCGCCCCACGGCATCGACTCGGGGATGGTCAATCCGCCGGAGAAATGCAGCAGGATGTGCGAAGGCTGACCGAACCTTCGGAAGGCGAAGGCGTGCCCCAGTTCGTGGATGAGGATGGAGATGAACACAACCACGATCCAAACCAGGATCATGAGCAGGTTATTCGAACCGGAACCAAGCAGGATGGCGATCAGCCAAAACAAAGGATGAACGCGCACCGGTATGCCTGCGATGGTAAAACGCAGATCAAAGCGGGTTGGGGGAGTGGCTTGAAACATGGGAGGGTCCTATCTTCTTTTGGATTGACAAAGTATAACCGCACCGGGCGATATGAGTTGCCGCTCAATCGAAATATAAATTCAAATCAGAACAATCGAAGCGATTGCCGCAGTTGGGGCAGGTCACCTTGCAGTTCTTTTCGCGCATTTCACTGCCGCAATGGTCACAGAGCCATAGGCGCTTTTCATTCCATTGGACCGGCTGGAATAAAGACAGGTCAAAATCCCCAATTCTTTCTTTCCCCAAGCGCGTCACTTCCTTCATGATATTTTCCGCATCTTCCCGCAGCTTTTTTATGTTGACTCCACGGCACACAGCGTTCCAGCCCTGAGTCCATTTCAAGCTCCGCCTGTAGACTTTGACCGCGCCGTCGTAATTTCCGCGAGTGATGTGCAGGTAGGTGACAGCGATTTGCAGGATGCCGCGGTACAGGTCGCGGACCGCGCTTGTCTCGCTGCGCCAGGCAGCTTCCAACTCCTCGTGTGCTTCGAAGTATTTTCCCTCGTTGAACAACTGCAATCCTTCAATGGCTTTGGGATGCAATGTGCCCTGACATTCTTCGAAAGTTCTTCCAATAGATTCATTTTCTTTTGGCATGGCGGGAGTATATCATGCGGGTTTATAAAGCTTTAACCAGGGAGATCACCGCGTGCTGATATGAAAATCGACGCTCACCCGCCGTGAGCTTTTCATCCTTCGAGGTCAACTTCGTTCATGGATGTTCTCTGGTTAAATCTTTTGCCTGTCAACCGAATGGTAAAATTTGCGGCGGAGGAAACTTGATTCTCTTTGTGCTCATCGTTTGTATCATCGTTTCAACCGGTTCATTTACATGGGGGTATTGGCAGGCTGGATATGAAGAAGCGGCGCGCTGGATCGCCACGTTTGGCGTCTTCTGGCTTGCGGCTCACTGGCGTAAGTGGAAATGGTTCTTCGCCCCGGCTGTTTTTCTCACCCTGTTCCTTGCTGTCTTTGGAGTTTGGTATGAATTTGTTCCCGGTTTGATGTTCAACGGCGCGGTCTTTGCGCTCTTTGCCTGGGACCTGACCGAGTTTCGTCAGAAACTGAAACTGCTCTCCCCGCGGGAAGATGCGAAGGGAATGTCACGCCGTCATTTGGTACGTGTCGGCTTTCTTGCGGCGGGCGCGGTCTTGATCGCTTTTGTATTAGGCATCGCTCAATGAGGAACGGTCGTCTATTTTTTCAAGCCATCTCTCCACTTCATGCGGATGGTGAAAATGAAGCGGCTCGAGATGTTTATATTCCGGGCGCGATAGCAGGATGGGGGTCTCGCGTTTCCTGCGCCAATAGGTTTTGAACAACCAATGGAACAACGATTCTTCAGACCAGAGTTTGAGATGCCACCAAAAGGACTCGCGATTGCCATTCCATAATTCCTCTCGGGTTACTGCGCGGCGGATGGTGCGGGTGAGCAGACGCCAGAACACGATGTGAAAGGGGTAATCGAGCCAGAGGATGGCTTCGGCGCGGCTCCAGATAATGTCTCGCACAACGCTATAGTTGCCTGCCACGACCCATCCATTTGAAGCGGTGGCTTTTTCGACTCTTTCGCGAAAGATAAGCAAGTCCGCTTCCTGCCAGTTTGGTTCCCAGTGCAGGGCATCCAATTCGACAAAGTCCAATGCGAGTTTATCGGCAAGTTGTTTCGCCAGTGTGGATTTGCCGGAAGATGTGGTGCCAATGACAACAATGCGTTTGTAGGGGAGTGTGCTCATGGGTGGAGGATTATAATTCGTGATACGTGATGCGTAATTCGAAACTTTACGCCGGGTGCGCTAAAAGTTTGTAGATGACCTGCTCCCTTCGCCGTCCCTTCGATGAACTCAGGACAAGCCTCGGCGAAGGATTTACTCGCAGAACGCCGCCGTCCACAGGATGCTTCGCAAAGGACGGCGGCTTGAGCCAAACT
>JACPVC010000150.1 GCA_016191955.1 Chloroflexota bacterium | reverse complement strand
TCGTCGTGGAAATTACTGGCGCAATGCTTTGTAAAAGTGCTACAATTTCTCTCATGGGCTTCTCGGGTTTGGTGTGTTTTCGCAAACCTACTTTACCCGAAAAGCCCTACTTTTTTAACTTATTTTTGGCGAAGGTATTGACTCATAACAAAGACTTTTTATTTATCCTTGCCGAAAAATTAACAAATCCAAAAGTGATATCCTTAAGAAAGGATAAAATAAATGGTAGTAAATTAATTTTGTTTGACTTAGAAAAAGAGCAAAAGCTTGGTCAACATCAAAGAATCGATGACTTAGAAAGATATTTGGACGAAGACTATTGTTCTGTTCAAGATGCGCAAGAAAAAATAAGACTCTGCATAGAAACCGCCTTACAGTTCAAGTATTATCGATACTTAAATGGAATCACAACATTAGGCAAAATTCTAGATAAGCTCAAAGAGCTAAGCAAAATTCAACCCGATCTCCTAAAAACTCTTCGGGACTTAAATGAAGTTTCAAGTGCTCCACATCATGGAGAACACAAAAAAGCGCCACTTAAAGAATTAACAAGAGCCGATCTATTGCCAGATATAAGAAAGACTTTAGATATACTTGAAGAAATATAAGGTAATACGGGATAAATTCTCCCTCAGTTCGTGGAAGTCCGCTTCGGGCTAGTCTGCTTGAGCGGACCTCCATACGCTGAGGCAGGATGCTACGCAATGCGCCGAAGCAAAAGGAGGAAAGACAAAATTATCCATAAGGGGCGGTTATCTATGTATATTACATATTCTAATGGTTGAATTATCGAAAAATACGTATTTTTATACTATAATATTAGTTGAAACAATGAAAGCTGGAGATTGACAGTGACAAACCGAGACATCAGCAACTCGCCCATCACAGAAGCCATTCACAACGGGAATGATATTGATGTAGGCAAGCGCCTGCGTGAGGTCCGCGCGAGCCGGGGGCTTTCCATCCGCGCGCTGGCAGAGCAAAGCAACCTGAACGTCAACACACTAAGCCTGATCGAGAACGGTCGCACCTCGCCCAGCGTCAGCACCTTACAGGTTATCTCCCAGACATTGCAGGTTCCCATTTCCACATTCTTCGAGAGCAACCACGCAAACCAGAAAGTCGTTTATCAACGGTCTGGCAAACGTCCACATGCCATGTTCACGCATGGGACGATGGAAGATCTTGGCGCTGGCATGGCTCGCTTTGGAGCAGAACCACTCATCGTCACCCTCAAACCCAAAGCGGATAGCGGCAAGACTCCTATCGTCCACACAGGCAGGGAATTTGTATATTGCCTGGAAGGTCATATCACGTATCACGTGGATGACCAGCCCTATTCTCTCGAACAAGGCGACAGCCTCATGTTCGAAGCCTATCTCCCCCATCGCTGGCGGAACGAGAGTGCATCCGCTTCACGCATGCTCCTGGTGTTGTGCCCCATGGATGAGCGAGATCAACCCTCGGAGCGTCACTTCGGAAAATAGACCAACAGTGAACCGAAAGGAGGTTGCCATGTTGGCAAGAAGACCTTCAACCATCCAGTTTGCAATGGCATTAATGGGGGCGCTGATGCTGCTTATATCGTTTTCCATGCCTATAACAGCAAATGCAGACGCCGGAACACCCGATAATGGAAAATGCATATCCTGCCATGAAGACCTTTACCTACTGCACGACACCGGCAACTGGTACTGCCTAAACGAGGCACCCATGTCTTGTGTGGGCTGTCACGGCGGCAACCCAACCTCTGTGGTTAAAGAGGCTGCGCATATGAACCGCGCTTCACATCCGATCATCAACGAGGATGTCTCCAAATGTCAGGAATGCCACCCCGAAGAATGCGACGAACGTGTCGAAATTTTCAGGCAGAGGGCAGGCATCAGCACCGTTTTTGTGGCAGTTCCATACACACCTTTGTATTCGGGCGAAACCAGCATGGCTCCGCCGCGCTCGGGCTGGCAGAAAGAGGATAAGGGCGGTTGGCTGAACGCCCTGGAATTCCTTCCCATCCTGATCATCATCAGCATTGCCTTGTTGACCTACACACTCTACCGTTTCAACCATACCCTTAGAGGAAAAAAATGAACGACTCCATTTTCGAAATCCAGGCTGATTTTTGCAAGACGATGGGCAATGCCGCCCGCTTGAAACTCCTTCATGCCCTGCGCCAACGCCCAATGAAAGTCGGCGACCTCGTGAAAGAGACTGGTTTTGGGCAATCATTGGTCTCGCGCCACCTTGGGACCCTGCGCAACACCAGGGTCGTCACATGTGAAAGACATGGGACAGAGATGGTCTATCAATTGGCTGATGAAAGGATCGGTGAAGTATGCGACCTGGTCCGCACGGTTTTGTCCACTCAAATGCACAGGCAGACCAATGTGATCTTTGCTTCGGATAATGCCTGATCATTCCCTATAGCCTTACAGTGTCCTTAATGGGTTAGTGATGTTGCAAGACGAAGAAAGACTTCAAACAAAACAGGCGCACCCAATTGGATGCGCCTGTTCGTTTTCTATTCCTGTCTATTTAAGCCACAGCGCTTTGCCCATAAAGCTGATGGCGAAGTGAGTCAATGTCTTTTCGCACGCGACCTTCGCCATTTTGATACTGGGTCTTGATCTTCTCGATGGCAGACATCACAGTGGAGTGGTCGCGTCCACCGAGGACTTCGCCAATCTGCGGATATGAAATCTTTGCCTCTTCACGAAGGAGATACATGGCGATCTGACGCGGATGCGCAACTTCCTTGGTGCGGTCGCGACCTAATAACTTTTCAACCGTCAACTTGAAGTAATCTGCTACTTCACTGACGATTGCCACGGGTTCGATGTCGCCGCGCGAGGGTACGAGGTCTGCCAACGCTACTTCCACGAGGTTCGGCGTGAGAGACGAGCCGCTCAAGTCGGCATAAGCGATGATGCGGTTTAACGCGCCTTCAAGTTCGCGGATATTGGAATCGACGCGCTTGGCAACACTCTCGAGGATTTCATCGGAGATCTGGCGTCCGGTCCGCTCGGCTTTGGAGCGCAGGATGGCGAGACGGGTTTCGAGGTCGGGCGCCTGGATGTCGGCGGTTAAGCCCCACTCAAAGCGGGAGCGCAGGCGTTCTTCGAGCGTAACGAGAGACTTGGGAGGTCGGTCAGACGACACAATAATTTGCTTGTCCTGTCCGTGCAGGGTGTTGAAGGTGTGGAAGAATTCCTCCTGCGTGGATTCCTTGCCGGCGATGAATTGAATATCGTCAATCAAGAGCACATCTGCAGAACGGTATTTCTCGCGGAAAGCTTGTGTGGTGTGCGTACGAATGGCAGCGATCAGGTCGTTCGTGAATTCTTCAGATGAAACGTAGAGGACGTTCAGTCCGCTCGTGTGACAGGCGTTGCCGATGGCGTGCAGAAGATGGGTCTTGCCGAGGCCCACGCCTCCATATAGGAAGAGAGGGTTGTATGCCCTTGCAGGTTTCTCTGCCACCGCCTGACAGGCTGCATGAGCCAAACGGTTGCCCGAACCCACAACATAGGTATCGAAGGTGTAACGCGGATTAAGCGTAACGTGGCGGGGTTTCGGTCCCGGCGGGGTAATCTCTATCGAAGCAGGAGCAGGCTCCGGGTCCGAAGAGGAGGCGATCTCTTCCGATTGGGAAACAATAAATTTAACAGAGACCTTTGAATTCAATATGTCGATCAAAAGTTTGTTGACGGTGGTCGCAAGGCGGCTGTCGAGCCAGTCACGCGCATACGCGTTGCGAACGCCGACGGTCAACATCCCGTTTTCATAACCGACGGGACGGGTATCGCGCACCCACGTATCGAAAGATGCGCGCGGCATATCCATTTGGAGTTGTGCAAGGACGGTTTGCCATGCCTGCTCAGCGTTCATAGATGTTCCTCAATGTACGGAATTTTGTGGTCTTGCCTGAATTTTTGCGTAGAGGGAACTAACCCACCTACTCAGGGGCTTGAAAGCCATTATTCTTTACAAATTGTTGTTCAGGGATTGCGGATGTCGATTACACGGGCAAACATCCGTTATATCAGCGTGGTCATATTCTAGCAGAACATTTGGATATATAACAGTCGTTCAACCTACGCTAAGTTAAAAAACTTTGTTTTTTTAAGATTGATGAATGTTAAAGAATTGTTATTAACTCCATTCAATATCGGCTTGATACTAGAACAGGCGTTTCAGCCAAGAGCGTCCCTTCGCCTTCAGTCACCCCCCATATATGGGCATTGGGGGCTTTATCGGCATGGAGATGGCATATCTATCTTAAAAAATCATAAACAATAACTTGCATGTGCGTAACGAAATGAGACTCACGTTTTCGTGATTCACTTTGCAAGATTCAACAAGTCGTATGAATCATTGTTTGATACCGCGCGGAACCCACACAAATACTGTCGTTCCTTCGCCGGGAACCGACGTTATATCGATATCACCGCCCGATGAACGCGCGCGAGTCTGCATATTGGCGAGTCCATGACCGATGAACGAAGACATTTCTTCGGTGTTGAAGCCTTTTCCATCGTCGTGAACTTCCATTAACGCGCGGTCATCCGTTGTCCAAAGGGAAATTTGAACGCTTTTTGCCTTGGCGTGCTTGGCTGCATTGGCTAAAGCCTCCTGGCAAATGTGAAATAAAGCCAGCGCCTGGGTTTGAGTCAGCTCTTTCATATCCGAATCGGGCGGCATAAAGCCGACTTCAGAGAAAGTATTGGCGCGATATTCGGCAATTAAGCGTTTGATTCCGCTCATTAAGCCGTCATTGCCGAGCTGACGGGGTCGTAAGTCGAGGATATAAGCGCGAAGATCGCGAATTGCCTGGTTTAAACCGTCGATGGCATGGTCGATCTTCTCTTTTGTCGCGCCGGGGTTTTCATCTATAAGATGTTTTGTGCCTTCAAGCGCCAGCCCAACGCCATAAATGGACTGAATGATGCCGTCATGCAGGTCCATGCCGATGCGATTACGCTCTTCCAGCACCGCCAAACGGCGCGCATTGACGTGCAAACGGGCATTTTCAATCGAAAGCCCCGCCCATGCACCTACGGCAGAGAGCATTTGGACGCTGCGGTCTTCAAAAGAAGCCTTGGAACGGGTCGCAATGCTCATAATGCCCATTACTCGCTCGCCGGAAACCAACGGAACACTCAATACTTGATGAAAACCGGCTTCTACCACCGCTTCACGCAGGAAGTTCGGGTCGTTTGCCAGGTCTGTGCTGATAAGGGGACGCCCGGTTTGGGCAACAACACCCGGGTAGCCCTCACCTATTTGAAAGGTATTTCTCGTCCAGAACGCCTCTGCTGCCTGTCCGCGGTGCAGCATCATGCGCAGGGTGCTCTTATCCTCTTCCAAAAGGAAGATCTCGCCCGCTTCGACCTTCATGTAGTTCATCACAAGCCCGAGGGTCTTATTAAGAATCTCGTCGAGTTCCAGGCTTGTGGTCAGGGTGGAGGCGATGTCGTTCAGCAGTGCCATATCCACGTTACGGCGGGTCAGCGCGGCGTCGCGTTCCGTCATCTTTTCGATCAGGCGCGCATTGGTGATGGCAGTGGCAGCATACGTGGCAAGCATCTGGATAATCATCTCGTCATCGGGCGAGAACTCATCCGCTTCCATTTTTTCGGTAAGATAAATTTGCCCGATCTGCCCTTCGATCGTGCGGATCGGGACCCCCAAAAAGGAAACCATCTTCGGGTGATACGCCGGGAAGCCGACAGATTTGGGATGATCTTGAATAACAGGCACACGCAGGGGCGTTTCCGTATCCATCAACTCACCAAGCAAGCCACGTCCCACTGGTGGATGGGCAATGCGCTTGACTGCATCATGGGTCATGCCAACGGAAATGAACTTCTCTAATTTCCCCTTCCCATCCAAAACGCCCAGCGCGGCATAGCGAGCCCGCGCCTGTTCGCATGCAGTGGATGCAATACGCTCCAGCAAGGTTTCGAGAGAAACATCTTTCACCAACTCAAGGCTGGCACCATGAAGTGCAAAGAGACGTTCCTGTAATTGCTCGCGGGTGAGTAACATCCAAACTCCTGGCTGGAATTATAACCAATTCCCGTTATTTGATAGAATTTGCAAGCAGGCAAAATCTACAATAGGAAAACTTATGACAACCTCCCGAATCTCCGGTTTTTACAATATGACCTTGGAAGAGCGCCGCGAAAAAATAACGGAAGCGCTCGCGGTTCAGACTCCGCCCGATCTTGCCGCATGGACCTCAGGCGGACTCTCCGCCGAAGCCGCCGACCACATGATCGAAAACGTGGTAGGTATGCATAGCCTGCCTCTGGGTATCGCTCTAAATTTTCAGGTGAATGGACGCGATGTACTCGTGCCGATGACACTCGAAGAACCGTCCGTTGTGGCGGGTGCATCGTTCATGGCGAAACTCGCTCGTGCAAGCGGTGGATTCCAAGCCACCACTACCGACCCGCTCATGATCGGGCAGATGCAGGTCATTAATATTGCGAATCTCAACGAAGCAAAACTAAAAATCTACGAGAAAAAAGCCGAATTACTTGAAGAAGCGGATTCGATTGATCCCATTCTCAAAAAATTCGGCGGCGGCGCACGCGACTTGGAAGTACGTATCTTCAACGACTCCCCCATCGGCGGTTTTCTCGTCGTTCATCTCATCTATGATGTCCGTGATGCGATGGGAGCGAATGCGGTCAACACCGCATGTGAGCGGCTTGCACCGAAGATCGAAGCCATCACCGGCGGAAAAGTTCACTTGCGTATTTTGTCCAACCTTGCAGATCGAAGAATTGCACGAGCACGTTGTACCGTCCCTGTGAAAGATTTGGCGTTTGAAACCGTAACGCAAGATGGCATCTTGCGTTACAGCGGCGAGCAAGTCCGCGATGGCATCATCGCCGCCTACGCCTTCGCGGCTGTTGACCCATATCGCGCCGCCACACATAACAAAGGCATCATGAACGGTGTGGACTCGGTTGTCATCGCCACCGGCAACGACTGGCGCGCCATCGAAGCCGGTGCTCACGCCTACGCCGTCAAGAACGGACAGTACACCTCCCTCTCCACTTGGGGCAAAGATGCAGAAGGCAACCTCGTCGGCACACTTGAAATGCCGATGGCGGTTGGCATCGTCGGCGGTGCGACCAAGGTACACCCTGCTGCACAAGCGGCGGTGAAGCTGATGGGCGTAAAAACTGCAAATGAACTGGCTGAGATCATCGTCTCGGTTGGTCTTGCACAGAACATGGCGGCCCTGCGAGCCCTCGCTACTGAAGGCATCCAACGCGGGCACATGTCGCTGCACGCAAGGCAAGTCGCAATTGCAGCTGGTGCGACTGGTGAAATGGTCGAGAAGGTTGCAGCGCAGATGGTGGCGGAGAAGGTTGTAAGAATTGATAGAGCGGAAGAATTGCTGAAACAAAACAATGAGGGAAAGCGCTAATCTCCATGCCTTCCGCAATATTCATGAAGAGACTTGCAAGTTTCCTGTACCCGGTCATTGGCGCATCCCTAGTCGTCTTGGTCATCCTGACCATCGTTAATCGCGACCTACCTCTGATAGGTAGGGACTATGGTTACCATATCCCAAGAATGCTGGACGGCCTTCTACATCAAAAAATCAATGGGTTAACATTCCAATGGTATACCCCAAGCTTTGGGGGTGGCATTCCGGCTTACCCAAACCCGCAGGATATTCAGTTTTCTCTACCGCAAATCCTTTTACATGAAGTAAATCCGTGGATCGCATTAATGGTTTCATTATCGGTCTACTCGATTGTTGGATTCACCACTTTTTATTTCTTTTTATTTAATGAATGTGGATTTGACCGGGGTGCAAGCATGCTTGGAGCGGCATTTATTCTTGCAAATGGTTTTTTTATTGAGCACGCCATTGTCGGGCATGTAGGTTTCCAAGTTTTTCCCCTATTGGGTCTTATTCTTTATCTGCTCTTTTCAAGCCAGTTCGAGGCACTTACCTCAGGTTTTCTGCTCGGCATTGTAGGATGGCTGCTGGTCAATCAATCTGGGTTCTACATCATATACATATTTGCCCTCTCATCCACAATCTTGTTGCCGCTGATGTATTTATTGACCCCTCACCTCTTCAACTGGAAACGGCTAGGCTCGGTGTTGCTCTTTGGGTTGAGCAGCGTCTTTGCCCTTTCTGCATCAAAATTATGGGCGGTCTATTCGTTTATGCGTTTTTTCCCGAGAGAGATTGCCGACCAATACTCAATAACCTATTCTCAGGGGATGGCAGGTATTGCACTCCAATTAGCAGGTGGGATGATCGTCATTCCTTATTATTTTTTCACCGGGCAAAATCTCAATGAACTCCCGGGGGTATTTCAAAATGCAACCGGCAACATCGAAAATGGGATGTGGGAAACGGATATTTCCATCTCCCCCATCCTAATCTTATTATTGGTATACGGTATCTTTCGCAAGTCAATCGCCATCTTTCAAAAACGAGCAGAGTTGAGTTGGTCTAGATCAGGTATTTTGGCTTTCCTTTTCATCTTGCTCAGTACCTGGCTGAGTCTTGACCTTTCACTTGCACAAGGATGGCTTTTTAGTTTCCTAAAGGATGCCCCTGTGATACGTTCCCTGCATGTAAATGTCCGATATCCCTCGGCTTTCATCTTTCCAATGGCATTTGCAGGAACATATATTTTTGACAAATTCATAAAACAAATCAAACCGAACCTGAAATTTTTGCCCGCCTTCTTATTTATCATGACCATTCTTTTACCATTATGGTATCTGGTTCCAGAAAAGCAGATCCAGGATCGCGTCTTTAATATACGACAAATGGAGAAAATTTATGCAAAAATTACTGAAAGGGAGCCATTTCCTGTTACTAATATTGCCAACGTAAATGACATTCAAGTCCTTCTGAAGGATGCCAGCAACCTTCAGGGGTTGTTTGAGCCCCTGTTTGGTTACAATCTCGAGTACTTTCACCCTGACGTGCATGTGGGTCCGGTTCAAGATATTGAAAATGGCTATTTCAATTTGACCAATCCAGCCAGTTATGTCTACCCAGATGAAAATTCTCTAAAGCCGTTCGAACGATTTCGCGTCGATCAAGCTGAGGAATTCAATCAATTCATTAATCGCCGGCAACCGAAATTAATGATCTCGACAGGGCAACATATGGCAAACATAATCACGATAAAATCAGCAGCGATTATGTTTCTATATTTTTGCTATCGTATCATTCGTCTTAGTTTACGACGAAAAGAACAAACCTTAAAGGCATACTAATGGACATCGAAGCCTTAATTGAATTTACACAAAGACTAGTCCGCCAGCAGAGTTTATCTGGTGAGGAAGGTGCGGTCACGCAGATCGTCGTGGACGAGATGAAGACTCTCGGCTTCGATAAGGTTTGGGTGGACAAATACGGTTCCGCCGTGGGAATGATCCGCGGGGCGCAGGCGGGGAAGACTCTGCTTTTTGATGCGCACACCGATACGGTGGGAATCGCTCCCGGGTCCGTTTGGACTCGCGCCCCTTTCGGCGCAGAAGTCACCGACACACACATGTACGGGCGCGGCGTGATGGACATGAAAGGTTCGCTGGCTGCGATGATCCATGCCGCCGCGAGTATCGATAGAAGCAAACTGCACGGTACGGTCGTCATCTCGGCGTCGGTGATGGAAGAGGTATACGAAGGTGGGGCGCTCAAAGCGGTGATGGATGAGGTCAAACCGGATTATGTGGTCATCGGTGAAGCGACCCAACTCAACGTCGCAAAAGGCGGGCGCGGACGGGCGGAGATTCACCTCGAAGCGATAGGCAAACCCGCGCATTCATCCTCGCCGCAGTTGGGGGTCAACGCCGTGCATTTGATGACCAAGGTCATCGCGGAAGTGGAAAAGATCAAACTGAGTGAACATCCTTTGCTTGGACCCGCTATCCTCGCACTGACGGATATCATCTCGGAACCATACCCCGGCTATTCGGTTATCCCCTCGCGCTGCAAAGCCACGTATGATCGCCGCCTGTTACTAGGCGAAACTCCGGAAAGTGTTTTGAACGAAATCACGTCCATCCCTGCCTTGAAGGATGTGAACTTCACGGCGAAGATCGCGCAAAGCGACCACACCACGTACACCAACGAAACCCTGCACGCGGATAAATTCTTCCCTGCATGGGAACTGAGCGAGAACGATGAATTTTTACAGAAAGCGTTGAAGGGGCTTCGCGCCTCCGGTCTGGACCCGAAACTGGGCGCCTACCGATTCTGCACCAACGCCGCCTACAGCATCGGCACAGCAGGCGTGCCGACCATTGGATTCGGCCCCGGCGCGGAAGGGGACGCTCATGTGGTGGACGAACAACTCAGTCTCGATGAACTTGCCAAGACAGCGAGAGGATATGCGGGGATTATTGAAGCCGTATTAGGTGTTGGGTAGAAAGTGGAAAGTGGTGATTATCAAAATGAACGAAGAAAGATGAAAGACGATAATGTTCTTTGGCAAGTCCGCCACTTCGTTTATGCTCACTTTGCAGAGACCACCCGCCCACCTAGCGTGGATGAGACTGCGGCACACTTTGGTATTTCAATAGAAGAGGCAAGCGAGTTGTATCAGGAATTGAATAACCGCCATGCCTTCTTCCTCGAACCCGGCACAATGGCTATCCGCATGGCGAATCCGTTCTCGGGCATCCCGACAGATTTCAAAGTCCATGTCAATGGCAAGACCTATTTCGCCAACTGCGCCTGGGACATGCTCGGCATCCCCGCCACGCTACACTGTGACGCGGTCATTGATGCGGTTTTCACAGAGAGCAACGAAACAATTCGTCTGGAAATTAAGAATGGAGAACTTGCTCAATCTCCAACACTGGCACCACACGCAAGTGCAGGTGTTACCAATCACCAATTACTCGTGCATTTCCCCCTACCCTTCGCCCGCTGGTACGATGACTTGGTCTTCACCTGAGCGACCATGCTTCTCTTCCAGTCGGAAGAATGGGTAGACAAGTGGTGCAAGCGAAATAACCTTGAACGTGGAGAAGTTCTTACGATCAATCAAGTCTGGGAGCTTTCCAAACTCTGGTACGGTAATCGTATGTCCCTGGAGTATCATGGAAGAAGTTTCGAACAAGTTGCAGAAATCTTCAGGCAGGCTGGGTTAACGTCCAAGTTTTGGTATGTGTGAAGTACGCAAAGAATCAAGTAGACAGGTAAACGAGTCCATAGAAGAAACCGCTGGAAACCACAGGCTGGTTGACATCGAAGTTTTAGTGCGTTTAATTTTCAAAAGGGTATAATTCTCCAAAAGGAGCGAGAATGGCATTACATCAAACTCCGCATTCGGTATTGAACAAAGTTGCGAACTCATTGGTTGCGGCAAAACGCTTTTCCACGGTGGAAGATGCGATATGGGATATGGCAATTGTCACCGTGAGAAGCAAAGTTAGTTATTACCGCCGCCGAATTCGAAAAATGGAAAACAAATACGGGATGGATTTCGATAAATTTTCCGCGCGCCTGAAAGGAAAAGCCACACCCCAGCAGGAAGACGACTGGCTGGAGTGGAAGTCCGCCCATTCCATGTTGACGGACTGGCAAAAAACCTATCAGGATTTGCGTCATGAACAAAATCGTTGACGATATATTGGAGATTTTGGGGGGCAACGACCTTATTCAAAGCACGCGCATCGTCAACTATGACGAGACGCCCTCCGGCAGTATGGAAGCCAAACTTCGCAGTCGTCTACCAAAAGATCACACTTTACAAGTTTGGATTCATATTGAACCCGAATCATTAGACTATGCTTATCAACTTTTTACCACTGTCCCACTCCTGCGCTGGGACAACTCGCCCCATTACGAGCATCTCGCTACTGCTCCGCATCACTTCCATGATGAAAATGGGAATGTTTCCGAATCACCGCTGACAGGAAACATCAAACGAGATCTGAAAATCGTGTTAAAAGAAATCGCCGATTGGATAAAATCAGAAGAGTCGGGATAAATTCTTGCCTGACTAAAAGTTTTGGTTTGCGCGAAGTACTCAAGGAAATGTCGCCACGCGACGCAAGTAGACAGGTAAACAAGTCCGTTTCCGTCCGCGGGTCCGTGACAGAGTCCGTTGAAAGCCATCCGCGCATCCGTTCAACATCCGTTGAGAACCACAGGTTGGGCTGAAGTCGAAGTTTTGGTATGTGTGAAGTACGCAAGTAAACATGTAGACAGGCAAACAAGTCCGTTTTCGTCCGCGAATCAGTGACAGGGTCCGTTTACAGCCATCCGTGCATCCGCTCAACATCCGTTGAGAACCGCAGGTTGGATTGAAGTCGAAGTTTTGGTGTGTATAAAATGCCCAGACCTGACAGGTCTCATTAGCACAACTGCTAACCATAACTTGCGCGTGGACAGGAATCACGTTTAACCAGCTCCGTGTGGAGACCTGTCAGGTCTTTAACGGGTTGTAGACTAGAAATTCTCTTTATGGCATTGATTATCTTTGATTATGATGGCGTCCTCGCAGACACGCTTGACGACCTGATTCGGTTCGGACAGGAAGCCTGCAACCAACTGGACGTAAAGCATGTAGTGACAAAAGATGACCTAACCAATCTTGAGGTTATGTCTTTTGCGACTTTCGGACGGGCATGTGAAGTTCCAGAGCATCTTGTGAACGAGTTCGTCAAAATCAGCCTGAAGCTATTTGCAGAAAAAGAATCTCCGCCAGCCATTTTCGATGGGTTGAGCGAGGTAATCGGACATCTTTCCACCAATCATAAGATCGCGATTGTGACGACAAATTCATCGCAAAACGTCCACACTTTTCTCACCCAGCATGGATTGGGCAGTCTCGTCCATGCCGTGTATGGCGTGGATACACCTGGCTCCAAGGCACAGAAAATATCCATGGCGCGAGAGCGTTTTGTTGAAAATGGAGAAACGGTCTTTATGATCGGCGATGCGTTAAGCGATGTCCGCGCCGCAAAGGAGGCGGGTGTGCTCAGCATCGCCGTCACATGGGGACATCAGAGTTTGGAAACGCTGCTTCGGGGAGAGCCAGATTATGTGGTTGAGTCTCCACAACAGATTATTAAGATCGTCAAGTGAAAGAGTCAAATTTATGGAAGAGAAAAAATATCCCACCAAAAAGTATTGGATATATGATTTACAACTTCTAATCAAAATAAATTTAATTTTCTATTTCGCCTTTGTTCTCTTGATCTTCTTCGAAGAAGATATCACGAGATTATTTACACCTTTCATACTTCCATTTTTATGTATTGGGTTTCCTGTAATCTACTTTTTATTAGTGATCGTTTCAATCGTTCATATCCTCCCACAAACTGAAGATATGACTTGGGAATCTTACAGCCCACTGCTAATTAATCTTGCAGCAATATGCACAGTCATATTTTTATATAAACCATTGGGAGATTTTAGAATAAATGCGGGTTTTCAAATCAAAGAAAAAAGATTTGACCAAGCTGCACATTGGATAATAAAATCAATTGAAAATGGCGATATAAATTTGGACAATGATTGGATCGTCGATCTTCCAAAGGAATATCGCGGCTTGGCAGAAGATGAAAGGGTTTTTATAGCTCATAACAATGGGATTATAAGCATTCAATTCTATCGTGGCGGCGGAATGTTCGAATATTCTCCAAGTTATGTCTATCGGTCTGACAATATTACGCCACCATTTGAAGATTTTGCAGACACTGTCTGTGTAAGGCGTTTACTCCCATACTGGTATGATTGTTACTAACCCGAACAAGATAGCTTTTGAAAGCCCCTCCCTACTAAAATCCTCCTACTTACTCAGGAAAAACAAATGACAACTCCTCAACCCTCCCCTACCCTACTCAAACCCATCAAGCCAGTTGGCATTGTCGGCTACGGCGCGTATGTGCCGCGCTACCGTCTGCCTGCCAAGGAGGTTGCCCGCGTATGGACGGGCAAGACGGGCGGATTGCCCATCAAAGAGAAAGCCGTACCTGGGCTTGATGAAGACGTGATCACCATGTCCATTGAGGCGGCGCGGAATGCGATGGCGCGCGCTCAAATTGACCCAACCGAACTACGCGCCGTGTGGGTCGGTTCCGAGTCGCATCCGTATGCTGTAAAACCAACGTCAACGCTCGTTGCTGAAGCGATTGGCGCCGTCCCGAACACTCAAGCCGCGGACTGGGAATTCGCCTGCAAAGCAGGAACCGAAGCGCTCGTCGCTGCGATGGGTCTGGTCGGCTCGGGCATGGGTCACTATGCTATGGCGATCGGCATGGACACCGCCCAAGGCAAGCCCGGCGACGCGCTCGAATACACCGCGGGCGCGGGCGGCGGCGCATACATTGTCGGTCCCGCCGAAGAGTCGTTGGCGGTTATCAACGCTTCGTACTCCTACGTCACCGATACGCCCGACTTTTGGCGGCGCGAATATCAGAAGTACCCCGAACACGGCATGCGCTTCACAGGCGAACCCGCCTACTTCAAGCACATCACCGAAGCCGCCACACATCTCATGGAAGCGGCTGGCACCACCGCCAAGGATTACAAGTGGGCGGTCTTCCACCAGCCCAACACCAAATTCCCGCAGCGTGTTGCGGGTCAACTTGGTTTTTCTGCCGAACAGATCGAACCCGGTCTGCTCGTGCCTATTATTGGGAACACGTATGCAGGCGCGGCAATGATCGGCTTAACTGCGACTCTTGACATAGCTCAACCGGGTGACCGAATCCTAGTCGTCTCTTTCGGCTCGGGAGCCGGGTCCGACGCCTTCGATATTACCGTCACTGATAAAGTGACCGCGCGAGCTGGTCTCGCCACGAAGACACAGGAATACATCAAACGCCGCACCGAGATCGATTACGCGACGTACGTGAGATTCCGCGGCAAGCTGGCGATGAGATAAGAACGGGCTCTGTCCGCCGTCCTCGGCGGACACCTGCGCCGGGGACGGCGCAGGGAGCATAAGACGAACAAGGACAAACATGACAGAAGTCGTTATAGCAGGAATAGGACAAACTGAAGTCGGCGAGCATTGGGAACTTGGTCTGCGTGACCTGGCCTATGCCGCCATCCATGATGCGATTGAAGACGCGGGCGGACTCAAACCACAGTCTTTGTTCGTGGGCAACATGCTCGCGCCCAATCTTTCACGGCAAGCGCACGTTGGCGCGTTGCTCGCGGATTACTCCGGGCTGAGTGGCATCGAAGCGGTGACCGTCGAAGCGGCGGGTGCTTCGGGTGGAGCAGCTTTGCGCCAAGGCTATCTCGCCATCGCCAGCGGATTTGTCGATGTGGCGCTCGTGGTCGGTGTGGAAAAGTTTACAGATAAAGTCGGCTCCGAAGTGGATGAGGCACTTGCCACGGCATCTGATTCAGACTTTGAAGCCGTGCAGGGACTGACCCCTGCCGCTCAAGCCGCGCTGTTGATGAAGCGTTACATGCACGAATATGAAATCCCCGCGGATGGATTTGCAGGATTCGCGCTCACCGCTCATGCAAACGGCGCGGGCAACAAAAATGCCATGTTCCGCAAAGCTATCAAGCCCGATGTGTATGTCAAAGCAGAAATGGTCAGTGACCCGCTCAACATGTTTGACATGGCTCCCAACGCAGATGGCGCTGCCGCGCTCGTTCTGACTCGCCGTGAGCTGCTCCCGTCCAGTTTCAAGAATCCACTCGTGAAGATCGCTGGCTCGGCGTCTTCATCGGACACCTTAGCATTGCACGACCGCAAGGACATGCTGTACTTCGACACGGCGCAAATCTCTGCGGGTAAAGCAATGAAACAAGTTGGATTAACTTTAGATGGCATCGACTTCTTCGAGTATCACGATGCATTCAGCATCTATGCTGCACTGCAATTGGAAGCGGTTGGATTTGCAATTAAGGGAAGTGGATGGAAACTTGCCGCGGATGGTTCGATTGGTCTCAAAGGAAAAATCCCCTGCGCGACGATGGGCGGCATGAAAGCACGCGGATTCCCCGGCGGCGCTTCCGGTGTGTATCAAGCCGTCGAAGCGGCGATCCAGTTACGAGGTCAGGCTGAGGCGAACCAGGTTAAGGATGCAAGGTTTGGGCTGATCCAGTCGCTTGGAGGTCCGGCATCCACGGCTGTGAGTCATATCCTGCAAAGACTTGATTAGACGATAGACCGTTGACGATGGACGATGGATGCTTTCGATGGTCTATCGTCCATCGTCCATCGTCATGCGAAGCAACGGGGAAATAGCCAAGCCAGCAAGCAACGTCGCCAAACCAAAGAATAAGGTGGGCACCAACCAGCGGGCGTTGACGATGAAATCCTGATAAAGAAGGATACCCTGCATACGTAGTTTCATCAGCGCAATGGGCGGCAGGCTTTGAGCAGTGATGAACAACGCACCGATGGTCAGGGTGACGACGAGGGCGATTGCAAAGTCGTTCCATGTGACGAGGGCAGGGCGCTTATCGACTTGAATGCGTGCCATGACGCTGGCGGTGATGTCGCGCGGCATGGGCGCGAGCGGATAATTTTGGAGCGCGTCTTCGATGAGTGCATCTTGTTCTAGGCGGTTATCCATGATTCCTCCAGGTGGGCAAGCGACTTACGAAGCTGTTCCTTCGCGCGGAAAATGCCCGTTTTGACGGTACCAAGCGGCAGATTAAGAGTCGAGGCGATCTCTTCATAAGAGAGTTCATTTTGGTAGCGCAGGTTAATGAGCAGGCGGTAGTTTTCATCCAGATTTTCAATGGCATCTTGCAAATGACCGCGAGTCTCATTTGATTCGTAGCTCTGCGCGGGCGTCTCGAAGTGCTGCTCGGGAATATCTTCCATCACATCATCGCCGAGGTCGTTGAGCGAGCGGCGCAGGTTGGGTAAACGGTTGTAGCATAAGTTGGTGACAATGCGATACAGCCATGTGCGAAACTGGGACTGCCCCTTGAAGTTTGGCAGAGCCGTCCATGCGCGCACGAAAGTCTCCTGTGCCAGGTCGAGCGCCTCGTTCTCATCTTTGACGACTCGCAGGGCAAGGTTGTAGACGTAATGTTGGTGCTCATGTACGAGGACGGCGAAGGCATCGGGGTCGCCTTTTTGCGCCTTTTGGATGAGAAGCTGCTCGGAGTCTGCCATGTTTGTAGGTTAGACAGGGAAACCGGGGGAAAGTTTCATTTTCCCTCACCCCTAACCCCTCTCCCACAAAAGGGAGAGGGAAACTTATTCCCTTCCCAATTTTTTGGGGAAGGGCTAGGGATGGGGCAGTTTTGAAACTTTTTCGCTCAAAGCCTGTCAAAGCTAGTAGAAACATATCACAAGGAGCAACAAAATGAAAAGACCCCTGGTAATTGCATTGTTAGTGATCGCGCTGGTATTCGTACTGACGGGTATCGGCGCTGTACTATTTTTCGCCGTCAATAACGGCTTCGCCGGCAACAGCCCGTTTGATCGGAACAATATTTCTTCCATTGTAGAGGAAAGCAAGACCCTTAAAGTGGATGCAGAAAAGCCGGTCACTTTAAAGGTGGCGGATGACGCAGGCGATGTCACCGTCACAGGCGGGGACGTGAAGACGGTGCAGGTTAAGATCATCAAGACCGCTTACGACTCCACCCAAGCCCACGCGGATGCGGAAGTGAAGACCATCCCATACAGCATCGAACAAAATGGCAACGCCATCACGCTCAAGTATGAATTACCCAAGAGCATGAACTTCAGCAATAACATCAACACCGTAGACTTCATCGTTACCGTGCCGAAGGAAACTATGGTCACGATCGATACGAATTATGGCAGCGTGGCCGTGAGCGATATTCAAGGCGACGCGGACTTGACGACGGACTTCGGTGATCTGTTCGTGGAAAATCTCGATGGCAGCCTGTCGATGGATACTAATAACGGCGATGCCCAGATCAAGTCGGTGGATGCTTCCGGAAAAGACGTGGTGATCGACTCAAGCTTTGGCGATATCACCCTGGAACAAGTAAAGAGCCGGGGTATCACCGTGACCTCATCCAACGGCAAGATCACGTTCACCAATGTCCGCGCAACCGGGGATGTCTTCACCAAATCCAGCTTCGGCGACATAAATTTTGAGAACGGCTCCGCTGCAACTCTCACTTTGGATAGCGACAATGGCAGGATCGAGGTCACCAAATTCGATATCAAAAAGGAACTGGGCATCGACAACAGTTTCGGAGACATCGTGCTGACCAGCGCAACGGCTGGCTCCTACGATATTCACACCAGCAACGGCAACCTCACCATCGACGGAGTCAAGGGAACTCTCAAAGCATATACTGACTTCGGCGATATCGAGATCATCAACGCTCGCTCGGTCGTGCTCGAACTTGATACGAACAATGGCAACATTGATTTCAGCGGCTCGCTCGGGGAAGGTCCGCACAACATCAGAACCGATTTTGGTGACGTCACTTTGTCCATCCCGGATGACTCCAACTTGAGTGTAGACCTAACCACCGAATTTGGCGATATCACTTCCGATATTCCCATCACGGTCACACTGACCGGCGACCTCAAAGATAATGAGCAGACCGGTTCCATCAACGAAGGCGGCGGCTTGCTGACCATCGACACCAACAATGGTGACATCCATATCAAAGCCATCAAGTAAAATAACGGGGCTTGGAAAATTTCCAAGCCCCGAATTTACTTCGCAAACGAGTGCGTCGCACCAAAGGACATCCAATGAATGATATTATCCCCTGCCTCGGCGTGATCGGCGTCCTCGCCATTATCTTTGGCTTCCTCGCCTTCATGCGTTACATGAATTACAAAGAAACCATTGCCCTCGCCGAAAAGGGACTCACCCGCCCCGAGAAAAAGACCAGCTCCAGCAAAGGTTTGCTGCGTTGGGGGATCGTCATCACCGCACTCGGACTCGCCCTCTCATTGGGACTCTACACGATGGGCTTTGACTCTGGGGAAAACTATCCGCTTCATCTCGGACCGTGGATGCTGGGCGGCTTCGTTCCGCTTTTTCTTGGCTTGGGGCTGGTTCTAATCCACTACCTGACCGAGAAGGATTCCTAACCTATCTCCATGTCGGGTAGGTCTTGGAATTGACGATCAAATTACTGCCTGCCACTTCAATCGTATCGCCCTTATAACCGAACAGCGTCCAAAAGCATGTGTGCGGTTGGTCGGCTTCAAGCATGAGCGAGATCGCAGGCTCTTTATGCCCGTAATAGCGCGAACGCCATCCGCGAGTGGACATTGGGTCAGCGCGGACGATGGATGATTTCCCCTCGCCTTCCATCACGCCCGCTTGGATCAATATCTTTGAACTGGGCAGATGACTGTCCATATAATTGATCAATAGCAGCTTTGCAGGAATAATTTCCTTCGGGGTAAGTTCTTCCACTCCATATTTTCCATCCCCTAACAACCAATGCAGTGAATAGTGATGTGACTCGGCGGCATCGAGATGGTCAACCACCAGCCAACGGTCACCTTCGAGCGCCATAACTGTCCGTTTGTGGCGGACAGGTTTGTAGCCATCGTGTTCACCTTGCCAGAGATCATCGGTGTGTTTGAGAACTCGTCCCTTTGCCCAGTTCGTCCACGTGAAGCGGCTGACCATCGTCATTTGGTCTTTGCCATCCACAGTGACGGTGTTGTGAACGGATGTACGGGCGAGATCGTTACGCCAGATGCCTTCGCCGCTATAAAGATAAGTTCCCGCGTCGCAAGCGATGTTGTGATTGCCAATCCACAAATCCATGTGGAGTTGGTCGGCGTGCGAGGGGCGGGAGGTGAAGTCTGTGCAGCGCAGGGTGGCGCGGGAGTCCGTGTTGCGGAGGATGTAGACTCCCCCATTGGGAAATGATTTACCGCGAAGAGCGCTAAGGTCGCTAAGATTTATTTTTTTCTTCGCGCTCTTGGCGAACTTAGCGGTTAATTCTTCTCCGCATAACCAAAAGACATCTTCATCCCAATCGCCGGGTTCGAACATCGGCTCGCCGGTGGTGATGACAGAACCGAGTTGCAACAGCGGACGATAGTCGGCGAAGTCGCAGTTGTTGAGGGGAAGGACCAATGCGCCGTCGTTGGAGCCGTAGACGGGCATTTGTCCGGTGGCGGGGTCGATCAGGTGGGAGAGGTAATGGATGGAGTTAGTGATAGTACTCTTCAGCTCATCAGAAAACCCAATCCCGTCATTG
>JACPVC010000178.1 GCA_016191955.1 Chloroflexota bacterium | reverse complement strand
GCAGGCGGCTTGGGCAGCCTCACATACCAAGAACACCTATTTGAGTGCTCAGTATCGTCGCTTGGCCAGTCGCCGCGGACGCAAGAAAGCAATTGTGGCCGTCGCTCATTCGATCTTGATCATTGCCTACCATTTGATCCAGAAGCAGGAAACCTATCACGATTTGGGAGGCAATTACTTTGACCGACGAAATCCAGAGGCGACTGAAAAGCGACTGGTACGTCGCTTGGAGCAATTGGGTTACAAAGTCAGTTTAGAACAATCACTGCCTGTAGCTGCGTAACCGATTTTCAGGACAGTTGCTACCTTTTCACTTGCAGTCAAAAACCAAAACCTTCAGCCGCGAATTACGCGAATTTTCGCGGAAACGCCCTTGAAAATTCGCGTGAATTAGCGAAATCTGCGGCAAGGAACTTGTATCTCGCTCATTTTGAACTCAAGGTGGCAACTTGAGTTCAATAACTCACTTTATGCACTTACGCTTCGACGACGAGCGGGAGGAGCACCCCGCTCAGCGCGGCTGCCGCCCTGAGCGGAGAGACGAGTGGTAGTCGAGGAGCGCAGTCGAAGGGCGAGGGAGGCAAGAAAATAAAATTGCGTAAGGTGAGTAAATAACCTGACGGTCAGACGCCTATGAAATCGGATGGGGTTAAGTGGAACAATAGGATCATAACCAGCCCAGCCAGAGCCGAAAGAATGAAAAACGTTAGATACGGAAGCGCAGCATACCACAGTCCCTGCCACCATCCAACTTTTAACTCATCTACAAAGGCAAAAGATTCATAGAGTATCAGGATCACCATGCCGAGGATGGCAACCGGGAGCAAACCGAGCAAATTCAAACTGAAGAGCAGGAGAAGGGAATAGATCAATTGTGACGAAGAGACCAGGTAACACTGGATGTAGAAAAGCCTTTTCAGTCCTGAGCGCTTGAGTGGGCGTTTATTCAACCACTCGATCCATGCCAGGTAAATAATAAGAGTTATCAGTGCAATGAGGGCGCTGAAGAATAATTCTTCCTCGGTTACAGACGGCGTGAATGTACTGGAAGTGCTGTTCATGACCGTGATCGCAGTAATCGGTAGAACCGCTGTAATGATAAAAAACACCACTGGGGGAAGATAGTCATCGAATTGTTCTTCCGGGGGTTTTTTCCACTCTCTATTCACATATGCCACGATCAGATCCGGGCGAAAGATGGCGCGCAACAGAGTCTTTGGCAGGAGCAATGCCCAAACGACCAACTCGTACATCAAGTCTTGAAGAGATTGAATAAGTTTGAGAATATCCATCGTTGTCTCCAAAAAATCAGCCTTGTATGAGTTAACCCACACAAGGCTGATACGATTTCTTTTTGAGAATCGTGTTTACCCGCCGCCCACACCACCGCCCACGATGCCGCCGTCTGTCAGCTTACGGAGGTCTCCCAGCGCTTCTTCGATTTCTTCCGGTTTTACCGGGCGGTCTTCATCGCGATGTTTTAGCACGCCCGCTTTGGCTTTGCCCAATGCCAGTTCCTTGATCGAAGCGTTATTGGCAACCGCTTCCTTCACCAGCGCTGCCCCTTGAGAATATCCAATGACCGGGTTCAACGCCGTAACAATGATGGCGTTCTTGTCGAGCCAGCCTTCAGCCTTTTCCTTGTTGGCTTGCACGCCTTTTACAGCGCGGTCTGCAAAGGCATTGACTGCGCCAATCGTCACCTGCATCATCTCAAAGAGATTGTGGGCAACGATGGGCATCATCACATTCAATTCCAATTGACCGGCTTGCACCGCCAGCATCACCGTTGTGTCGCAACCGATGACGTGGAACATGGCTTGATCGAGCATTTCTGCCAGAACCGGGTTGACCTTGCCTGGCATAATGGAAGAACCCGGTTGAACGGCGGGCAATCTGATTTCGTCGAGACCCGTTGAAGGTCCAGAAGAGAGGAGGCGGAAATCGTTCGCAATGCGGATCAAGGTCAACGCGAGGGTGCGAATCGAAGCGGAGAAGTCCGCCGCATCCGCAAGCGATTGCATCGACTCGAACAAGTTATCGGAAGTTTGTAATTCCATGCCCATCATCTTGGAGAGAGTCTTGACCATGCGGCTGTGATATTCAGGATGCGCGTTCAACCCGGAACCGACCGCCGTGCCGCCGATGCCAAGTCGGCGCAAACCATCCGCAGAGCGGCGAATACGTTCGGCATCCCGTTCCACGGCTTTGGCGTATGCGCCAAATTCCTGTCCCAGGCGCACGGGCACGGCATCCTGCAAATGGGTGCGACCGGACTTCACCACACCATCGAATTCCTTCGCTTTGGTTTCAAGCGCAGTTTGCAGGTTCTTTGCTGCGGCAAGCAATTCTTCGACGCGCCACAACGCGCCGATGCGAATGGCGGTGGGAATGGTATCGTTCGTGGACTGCGCCATGTTGACATGGTCGTTGGGGTGGACGTAATACTTGCCCAACTCGCCGCCAAGGATTTGAGTGGCGCGGTTGGCAATGACTTCATTCGAGTTCATATTATGACTCGTCCCCGCGCCCGCTTGAAAGGGGTCCACCACGAATTGCGAGTCCCATTTGCCTTCCATCACTTCAGCCGCGGCTTGGACGATGGCATTCGATAATTGCTGGGCGGTGAATTTTGTGTTGTCCACTTCGCGGTCGTTAAACAAGCCAAGCTCGAAATTGACCACCGCCGCCGCCCGCTTGATCGCCGCCATCGACCAGATAAAAGCCCGCCAGGGACGCAGCCCGCTGATGGGAAAGTTTTCCACCGCGCGCTGAGTCTGCACGCCGTATAACGCATTTGCCGGGACGTTCAATTCGCCCAGCGAGTCTTTTTCCTTGCGAAAGTTCTGTTCGGTCATTGAGAGGTCTCCAAAGAGGTTTTAAGTTTATTTTACACCTTATCATTTCTGCCCCGGCATGCATAATGATATGCCGTCAAAGTGTATTTCCTCCCGTGTTTGTCCTGTTATATAATGACCTTGATGCGAAAAATGCTGCGTCGCCTGTTTGCTCCATCCATTTTCGAAGATGAAGAAAAGACTCGCACAGCTCAAATCCTGAACACTTTTGGGTGGGTTGCGTTTGTTGTTGTTCTTCTTGTTACGGTTTCACGCATCCTTTCCAACCAATGGTTGAGCGTATCGTCCAGGATATTTTTCCCCTCCCTTCTTTTCATCCTTTTATTTACCCAGGTGCTCATCCGCAATGGGTACGTGCGCACGGCGGGCGGCTTTATGGTCTCCCTGATATGGCTGGCTCTCACCTACCAGGCGTCCCAATCGGACGGGCTACGGGATGTGGCAATCCTTGCCTATTCCATTTTGGTTTTGCTGGCAGCCTTGTTGCTGGGCTGGTTTGAAGGGCTTATCACGGGGGTATTAAGCCTTGTCATGATCTGGGTTTTTGCATTTCAGGAAAACACGGGCATCCGGCAATACTCGGTTGACCCTCCCCTTAGTTATGCGCGGGATTTCTCCGCTGTTTTTATCATCACCAGTGTGCTTACTTCTATTCTGATCCAGCGCCTCAACCGTTCCCTTTCGGATGCGAAACTGGAACTGAGAGAACGTCTGCGGGCGGATGAAAAATTACAGATGCAAGCCAGCTACCTTACCGCGCTTCACGAGACGACCTTTGGCTTGCTCAACCGTCTCGAACTTAAGCCTCTCCTTGAGTCGATCCTCCTGCGCGCCGGCGAATTGCTGGAGACCCCTCATGTAGGCATCGACCTTGCTTCGCTGGATGAAGCCGTCTTGCGGCAGGAGATAGGGAATGGCATCTTCCAAGTTTGGAATGGGGCATATACCCAAAAAGGCGAAGGACTTACCGGAAAAGTTTGGGAACGCGGCGAGACCCTTGTGGTGGAAGATTACGAAACCTGGGATGGAAGAAACCCAGAAACTTCGGGGATGGGTTTTTATTCCGTGGTAGGTACGCCATTGAAGTTGGGAGACAAGACCCTGGGTGTGTTGATCGTTGCATCCATCGAAAAGGGACACCTCTTTAGCCCCGAAAAAGTAGCTCTGCTCGAAAAACTTGCTGCACTCGCCTCCCTTGCCATCGACAATGCCCGTCTATATGAAAAGGCGCAGAGGGAGTTGCGCGAGCGCCAGGTCGTGGAAGAAGACCTGCGGTCGAGTGAGGGGCGCTTCCGAAAAGTGTTCAACAACGGCAGCATTGCCATTGCGATTGTCACACTAGAGGAAGGCATTTTTCTCGAAGCGAATCAAGCCTTTTGGAAGTTGACAGGTCTGACGCCCGAACAGGCGCTGGGTCGTTCTGCTGTGGACCTTGAATTGTGGGCGCACCCGGAAGATCGCGCGCAATTCGTGAAAGACTTGCTGAAAAAAAGTTCCCTCAAAAATATTGAAGTGGAATTTCCGGCAAAAAATGGACAAAGCCGCCCTTCGCTGGCGTATTATGAATTGATCGATATCAAAGGACAACACTGCATCCTGTGCATGTTCTACGATATTACCGAACAACGCCAAGCCCAGCGCAGCCTGCGGGAAGGCGAGGCGCGCACCCGCGCCATCATCGCTTCGATCCCAGATATGATATTCGAGGTATCGAAAGATGGTGTCTTCCTGGACTTTATGGCATCCGCCGACCTTATTCCCGTTATGGAGCCGCATGAATTCATCGGCAGGAACATTCAGGGCTTGTTCCCTCCCGGCATCGGCGAGCAGACTATGTTTTCCCTTGAACGTGCTCTCACCACGGGGCAGGTGCATGCCTTTGAATATGGATTACCGCCCGGGGAGGAGATTCAGTTCTTTGAAGCACGCGTTGCGCCGGTGACTTCCGAATCCGCCATTATCATGGTGCGCGACATCAGTCAGCGCAAGTGGGTGGAGACCGAGCGGGAGAAACTGATCAACGAATTGGAGGATAAAAACGCCGAGTCCGAAACCCTTCGAGAGAGTATGGCGATCATCGCCGAAACGCTGGATGAAACACGGGCGGTCAGCCTGATTCTCGAACAGCTTGAAAAGGTCGTCCCCTGCAATAGCGCTTCGGTTCAACTGTTGAGAAATGGTTTCCTTGAGATCGTCAGCACCCTGCAGCTCGAACCGAAGGAAGCCCACCTTGGGCAGCAGTACAGGGTGGATGAGAGTGAGCCATCCTATGAACTGCTCATTGGCGCCCTCCCTTATGTCCTTCTTGAAGATGTACAGGCGGCTTCCCCAAGGTTTAAGGAAGCGCCCCACGACCAGATCCGTACCTGGTTGGCAGTTCCCCTGCGCATCAAACGGAAGATCATCGGCATCATCACATTGGATGGATATCGGGTCGGTCAATTTACGAAAAAAGACGCCGAGCTTGCCGTCACCTATGCCAACCAGGTTGCCATTGCATTGGAAAATGCGCGCCTGTTCAGTGAATTACAAACGGAGCTTGCCGAACGAAAAAGCCTGATCGGGGAGCTTGAAAGCAAGAACGCCGAACTGGAACGCTTCACCTACACCGTTTCGCATGACCTCAAATCTCCGGTCATCACCATTCGCGGTTTCCTCGGCTTCCTCGAACAGGATGCGCTCAGCGGCAACCTGCCCCGTCTGCAAAGCGACATCCAGCGTATTTCCGACGCCACCGACAAGATGCAAACCCTCTTGAATGAGCTGCTCGACCTCTCGCGTGTGGGTCGGCTGGTGAACCCGCCCAGGCTGGTCCCGTTCAACGAGATCGTGTTCGAAGCGCTCGACCTTGTGCAGGGACGCATTCAAGCCAACCATGTGCAAGTCCAAATTCAAGAAGGCATGGACACGGTCTACGTCGACCGTCAACGCATGGTGGAGGCAGTGCAAAACTTGATCGATAATGCCGCCAAATTTATTGGCGACGACCCCGGGGTCGAGATCGGGCAGGAGGGTAGGGAGGGCGGCCTGCCGATCTTTTTCATCCGCGATAACGGCATCGGCATTCCCCCCCGCCATCATGAACGTATCTTTGGGTTATTCAACAAGTTGGATGCCAGTTCCGAAGGAACGGGCATTGGACTAGCCCTCGTGAGGCGTATTGTCGAGGTCCACAAAGGCAGGATCTGGGTCCAGAGTGAGCCGGGAAAAGGCTCCACTTTCTTCTTCACGCTTCCCACCGGACCCGGGTCCTGAATCATGATATAACTGGCGTCATCTCATCCGTGGAGGATTTTATATGAAGCACGCAGTCAGTATCAGCATTGGTTCATCCAAACGTAACAAGGCTGTGGAAGTTAATCTATTGGGGGAAATGGTGCGTATCGAACGCATCGGCACGGACGGCGACATGGAAGCCGCAGCTCTCAAATACAAGGAACTCGATGGCAAGGTGGATGCTTTCGGCGTTGGCGGTGCAGACCTTGACGCCTTGGTAGACGGCAAATCATACCCGTTTTATTCCGTCAGACCGATGGTGCGTTTTGTCGAAAAGACCCCGCTCGTTGACGGCGGCGGGTTAAAGAACACGTTGGAGAATAAAGCCGCAACGTTCCTGGATGGAAAGATCGGCGATTACATCAAGCAGCATGGGCGAAAAGTGCTGGTGCCTGTCGGTGTGGATCGCTGGGGAATGTCCACATCCTTTGCGGAAGCCGGCTATGAAATCGTCTTCGGCGATATGATGTTTGGTCTGGATATACCGATCCCTGTTCGCACAATCAAAGGACTCAAAATGATTGCGGCTCTGCTAATGCCCATTGCCGGACGTCTGCCCTTTGAAATGCTCTATCCCACCGGGGAAAAACAGGAAAAGCACGTTCCGAAATTCGAGAAACATTATCACTGGGCAACAGTGATTGCAGGCGATTGTCATTATGTGAAGCGTCATATGCCCCTGGATGGAATGCAAGGCAAGGTTGTGGTTACCAACACCACCACCCCCGACGATGTGGAATTCTTCCGCAAGGTTGGCATCAAATATCTTGTCACTACCACGCCTGTATTGGAAGGACGCTCCTTCGGCACGAATATGATGGAAGCCGCCCTTGTGGCTGTTTCTGGCAAGGGACGCCCGTTGACCTGGGATGAATTAAGTGACATGATCGCCAAACTCGGCTTTGAACCGCAATTGCAGGAGTTGAACTAAATATGAAGATGAACGCAATTGTCACTGCTGGGGGAATCCCTCAGCCTGGCGACAAGCTATATACCTACTCCAATGGTGACTCCAAAGCGCTGATCGATGTGGCTGGCATGCCCATGGTGCAGTGGATCCTCAATGCGCTGGGGGATGCAAAGAACGTAGATCAGGTGATCGTGATCGGTTTGTCTTCCAAGAGCGGGCTTACCTGCAAAAAGCCGCTGCATTTCGTCTCCAATCAGGGACGCATGCTTGCCAATATTGTGACGGGCGTACAAAAATCGCTTGAGTTGAATCCAAAGGGCGAGTATGTCATGCTTGTCTCTTCAGACATCCCCGCTCTCAAAGGCGACATGGTGGACTGGCTTATCAAAACCACTATGGAGACGAAAGACGACCTGTACTATGGCGTCTGCCCGCGCGAAGTGATGGAAGCGCGCTTCCCAAACTCCAACCG
>JACPVC010000177.1 GCA_016191955.1 Chloroflexota bacterium | reverse complement strand
GTGTGGCGATTTTCCAAGTCAAGGTTTCGGCTTATGGCGGCTTTGGCTTCTCTCCATTTGGGGGAGACTCGGCGATGGGCATTTTCGCTGAGACCTGAGATTTTCGTCCCTTTTGGGGATTTACAGGTGAATGACGGTTCGCTTGAATGATTTATTCTTTTGCAAATGCTCGGTCAACGTGTGGCGGTGGCAAAAGTTATGGTCGGCTTCAAAACAAACCAGCGCAATTCGCTCGTTTTGGTTTGTCAGGTCAATTAGTTGCTTGATTTCAGTTTCTTGTTTTGGCAGGAGTTTGCTTTCGTATGCTTTGAATAAGGTTTTGTGGGAAACGCCTTCGCCAAGTCCCTTGCGGAGGGTGGATTTTTCTGCGGTAGGACAGGGTATCCTTACTTCACTTTGAGTTTCTTTCTGATAAAGTTCCGCACCTTGCCAGCGTTTTTATAGGCTTCATGCGCCATGTCCAGCGGAACGGTCAAGCCAGGGTAGCGAATGATGACCCCGTAGTTCTCAAGTCTGCGCAAGGTGTCACGGAGTTTCTCGAAACTATCGTCAATGGGCAGGCATAATTCCATTAGGCGAACAAGGTCATGGTTACGAGGAAAATCAATATCGTGTTCAGTCAGAAACGCTTTCACATATTTTTCCGCGCATTGCTGGCAATGAAAACAGGCGGAATCGATTTCGGGGATTTCGATTTCATAAAGCAACGCTTCGGCAGAATGGTAGTCGCCCTCCGCTTTGGAAATCCACTCGTTAGTGACCTCGCGCATAGAGCACCTTTCCCTTTTTGGTGATCTCGCGCAGGAAAAAATCACCAGCATTCTTGCGTCTGTTAATGACCGCGCGTGAACGCGCAATGATGTCCACGCGAAAAGGAAGATCAGGCAGGGAATCTGAAATTTCCATGATTGTTTTGAATTCCCCTTTCGGCGTGTCCATGACAACCAGCAAATCCACATCACTCCAGGCTTGAGGCTTGCCGTAGGCATGTGATCCAAAGAGAATGATCTCTTCGGGGTCGAATTTCTCGGCAATCTGGTTTGCAAGCGCGCGAATTGTCCGCATGGGGATGCGGTTGCGTTTCTTGAATTGCGGAGCCTGAAATACCGATTGAGCAGTCATATCCAGATTATACGTGAAAATCCAAACGGGGAGGTAGCCAGCGGACTTTGTCACGGACTCACGGACGGGAACGGACTGGATGCCATAAAGACTCGGCGATGGGCATTTTCGCTGAGACCCGAGATTTTCATCTCGTTTTGGGGTTTACAGGTGAATGACGGCTTGCTTGAAGGATTTATTCTTTTGCAGATGCTCGGTCAATATGTGACGAGGGCAGAAGAACCCCCTCTTTCCGTTGGACATCTCCCCCAAATGCGACAAGGGAGATTTGGGATGTGAATTGAGCAGTTGAATCGTCGGATTTGCCCACAGGGTGCTTCGCGAGGGGAGACTCGGCGATAGGCATTTTCGCTGAAACCTGAGATTTTCATCCCTTTTGGGTTTACAGGTGAACAACGGCTCGCTTGAATGATTTGTTCTTTTGCAGAGGCTCGGTCAATGTGTGGCGGTGGCAGAAATTATGGTCGGCTTCAAAACATACCAAAGCAATCCGCTCGTTTCGATTTGTTAGGTCAATCAATTGCTTGATTTCAGTTTCCTGCTTTGGTAGGAGTTTGTCTTCTTCTAGTCACCTGACAGTTTAACAAAAGAATATTGATCGGCACAAGAAATCGAGTAAAGTTGTTTTACCACAAACGATTTCACCCGGAGGTTCTGATGCCGATCAACGAGACCTATCGTACTTGGATTCAGCGAATTTGTGAACTGCGCCCGAAACAACGGAAGACACAGGCTCAAAACTTTGTGTGGTTGATTGTAGGTATTTTTCATAGTCGTTCGGTAAGCCTGAGCAAGATCGCAGGCAAGGTCATGAGTACAGCCAAGAATGTGAGTACGGTCAGGCGTTTGAGCCGCTTTCTGGCAAGTTCAGCAGTGGATGTGCGCAGTTGGTATCGCTCGACAGCCAAAGCCTGGTTAGTGGCACAAGCGCAACAGGTCGGAGAGATCCTGTTAATCGTAGATGGCACCAAGATCGGGTTCGGATATCAGTTGTTGATGGTTAGCCTTGCGTATCGACATCGCGCTGTTCCAATTGCCTGGGCATGGGTTCGCCACGTGCGTGGGCATAGCAGTGCTGTCAAACAGATCGTCCTGTGGAAGTACGTGAGAAGCCTGATTTCGCAAAATACGCCCGTTTTTCTGGTTGGAGACAGCGAATTTGGCTCAATTGCGGTCTTACACCAGCTAAAACAATGGCACTGGTTCTTTATCCTGCGTCAAAAAGGCAATACTGGACTGTGGCTCGATGAAAGAACTGGTTGGCAACGATTGGATCAGCTTGTAACAAAAGCCGGGCAATCGGCTTGGTGTCCGAATGGGTACTTGACCCAGAGTGATATTTTTCCAGTCTCTGTCTTGATCCACTGGCAGAAAGGCGAGAAAGAACCTTGGTGCTTGGCTACCAACCTGCCCGATGCCGCTTTGACCTTGCGCTACTACCGCACAAGGATGTGGATCGAAGAGATGTTCGCTGATTTCAAGAAACACGGCTTTGATCTGGAGAGTACCATGTTGCGTAACTCACCGCGTCTATCTCGCCTAACCTTGGCTGTGGCTTTCCTCTATGTCTGGCTCCTTTCGGTTGGCAGTCGTACCATTCGTGCCGGTCTACGTCATTTCGTCGATCGCAAGGATCGGCGTGACTTAAGCCTTTTTCAGATTGGACTACGCTTCATTGACCGTTGCTTGCTTCACTCGCTATCGTTTTCGCTGCCGCTATGCTCTCTTTGAGCAAACTGTCAGGTGACTAGGTCTTCGTAGGCTTTGAATAAAGTTTTGTGGGAGACGCTTTCGCCAAGTCCCTTGCGGAGGGTGGATTTTTCTGCGGTGGGACATGACGCTATAGCCCAAGAAACCTTCTTGCAAAAGACCGTACCATTTTCGCCAGTTCTATTGCTTCTTTTGCGTCTTCTGCGTTTGGATCATTCCCTGGGTAACGTGTGCGAACAGCGTAATCGGTGAGTGTGTTCAGGTGCTTTGGGTCGATTTCAAGAAGAATGCCGTTGGATGAACAAAGATTGCTCAACATCAAAAGGTCATGCGTTTTTGGAAAGTCCGCGCCCTTTGAAATCAGCAGAGCCTTAATATATTTTTCCGCGCATTGTTGGGCATGGAACACGCGCCAAAGGCAAGCGGTTGTTTTCTTTTTAGCGCGGCGCGTGCCAAAGTAAAATCTTCTTCCGCATGTGCCGCCCATGCAAGCGGGTCATTTATTTCGTTCATAAAGCACCTTGCCGCGCGTTAGGATTTCCTTGAGGAAAAAATCTCCCGAGGCAAGCGCTTCACTCACTTCTTTGGGCGTTTTGACCAAAATATCCACAGGGAAGGGACGCGGAATCAACAAACGAGAAACTGCCCAACTTCTATCTTTGAGTGACGCCCTGGTTTTCATAATGACCAATAAATCTACGTCACTGTGCGGGTTGGGCGTTCCGTAGGCATAGGACCCGAATAGAATGACTTTTTCAGGACTGAGTTCAGAAACGATCTTTTGAATGGCGGGACGCAAAGACTTACCAACTGGAACTTTTAATCCCGCCGGCACAGTTTCAGGGTGTCGCAATCGTGTTACTCTAACAGGGTAAATAGCATTTGTCATACACTGTATATTCTAAGACAGTTTTTGAGTGGGGGCAATGTTGGAATAATGATCAGCCAATGTCGTCAAGCGGGGTTGGTTGTTGAGGTGGATGGGGATGCCCACGATTTGGAGAAAGAGGAAGATGTGAGGCGGGAGAAGGCGTTGTCCGCATTGGGGCTGTGAAGAGTCTGTCCCGCAGGGATGCTACGCAACCCGCGGTGGTGGAGAGGCTAAGGGAAATGATTTAATACGCCTATATATGGCACAATCCGAATATGGTTATCCAGGGAGGAATGCAGAATGGCACTTGCAATGTTAATAAAGCACCAAATTTGCTATATTTGGCAACTATATAGAATACATCATTTTATTAATAGTTACAAAGGAGCTTTATCGTGAAAAAGCAATATCTTATTCTTATAGCAGTTAGCGTCCTCGTGTTATCGCAGATCATGTGCTCCACTTCTGGCGACGAGCCGCGGGTACGTTTCGAAACCTCGATCACCATCACCACCTATATAGACTCCAACCGAAATGGAGTTCAGGATGCTGGGGAAGACGGATTACCTGGTGTTCCGATCAGGATGGAAGCGATCAGAGGGCTTGCAAACATCGATACATCGACAGATATAACACGCGATAATGGTCAGACTAAATTCGGGGCCAATTATTCAGTGGGAGGGACCAGTCATTGTCCCATCGTGACCGTGTCCATCACCCCACCCACGGGAATGGTTTCAACCAGTGGCTCTAATGAGATCGAGATCAGGGATTGGGAATGTCCAACCGGTGCGCCTGCCCAGCAGGACCGATCTGTCTCCTTTGGGCTTGCTCCAACAGAAGCAGCCACCGCTACACCGACAAGTACTCCAACAGTCACCCCTTCATCTGAAGCGACTTCCACATCCACTCCCACCGCCACTCCAGTAGCCAGCTTGGATGGCGAAGTTCAAGCCGACACACTTGCCTGCCGCTATGGTCCCGGTGACTTATATCTTTATCAATATGGTTTGATACAGGGCAATAAAATGCAGGTGCTTGGACGGGACATCCACACCGAGTGGGTCTATGTGCAGGTGCAGGGATACGACAGCCCATGCTGGGTCAACGCCGAATACATCAATGTAAACGGGGATATTGCAAGCCTCGAATCGGTCTACCCCGGAAAAGTGAATATCCCGCTGTCCGATTACTGGCCCGCGCCCCAAAATGTATACGCTGCCCGAACCGCCGATGGAAAACAGGTGGGCATTTATTGGGATGAATACATCCTGCCAGATGGTGAAATGGAAAGCCCGGATAGTCCGCGGTATCTGGCTGAACTCTGGCTCTGTAAAGACGGCAAGTTGACCTTTACCTCCGTTTTTGCATGGCAGAACAACCTGCTTGTGGACGATGAAGCCGGTTGCTCCGAACCTTCAAGCGGAGTGATGTATCTCGTAGAAAAGCATGGCTATTCTGGCCCGGTTAAAATTCTCTGGCCCACTCCATAACCGGCTTTTGCAAGGGACGTAAAGTATTTTCAAGGACTCCGAG
>JACPVC010000176.1 GCA_016191955.1 Chloroflexota bacterium | reverse complement strand
TCCTTCAGCAATGATCTCAGCGCCAGGGTTGACATCGCCAAACACAACAACCGTTCCAGGGTATTCAATGCGCGTACCAGAGCGAATGGTCTTCGAGATAAAGAGCGCCGTATCGCTTGAAATGGCTTCGTGAACGTGCCGCGCTTCTTCGGGTCGAGGCTTGGAAATGCGGGTCGCCAGACCAAGCAATTGCGCAGTCGTTTCAGTGGTTGGCGATTCGCTGACCACCGCCCAGAGCGTAATATTCTTTTCCGAAAGCCAGTCGCGGAGGTCGACCAGGTCGTTGACTTTCAAGACCTGAGTGCCCACATCCATGGCAAGGCGCGCGCCTTGAAAGAAGGCAGAACGCTCGTTGATCTGAACCATGAGTGCGCTGCGCTGTTCTTCCCAGGAAGCGTCTACAAAGGTCGCCAAAAGCCCGTCGCGGATTCCCTTAATTTGAACGATGGATGTGGTCGATTCCATAGAAGTATTCATTCAAGTAATGGTGAAATTATACCTGATGAACTTGCCGAAATTACGGCGACGGGACACCTGCACCCTGAATATCCGATGCTTTGATCTCAAAGTACGCCTTAATCATGCGCGCCACCATAGGACCCGCCACACTTGCGCCTTCGCCGCCATTATAGGCAAAAGCGATCACCGCGATCTCCGGGTCATCGAAGGGAGCGTAGGCAATCGTCCATGAATGTGTGGGCCAGGCGCCGAAGTTGCATCGGTCAGCGGCGCGGGCTACATCGTCACAATACTCGGCTGTGCCCGTCTTGCCTGCCACAGCGATGGGAAAATCTGCAAAGAGTCGGTGCAAGGTACCGAAGGTGGTGTCGGTCACGGTGCGTCTTGTGCCTGCCCGCACGGCTTGAACTGTTTCGGGGTCTACTATTTTCAAATCGTCGGTCAACGTACAGTACGCATCGTCGCAGGAATATCCCTGAATCAAAGGGTCTACGGTGATGTCCCATTTCATATTGGGCGTGAACGGAGAGATTTGGTAACTCCCCGGCGTCTCAAATTCTGTGACGGTGAAGTCTTGCGGGTTGAACCACATCGGCACAATATTTCCGTCACCATCGGTCACCTGGCGGACAATAGTCGGCTGCATGACTTTGCCGTTGTTCGCAATCGTCGCGCCAGACATCAGAACTTGAAGAGGCGTTGCCAACACATATCCCTGCCCCACGCTGGCAATGTAGGTATCGCCCGTGGACCAGTTCTCGCCCGTGTTGATGCGTTTCCATTGCGGGTCGGGGATCAAACCATCCTGCTCGCCCGGCAATTCAATTCCTGATTTAGCGTCATAACCCAACGCACTGGCATACTGTTGGAGACGTTCGATACCCAAGCCCTGAGGGATCTCATCTTCAAAACCGCCGCCTAATTTATAAAAGCACACGTTACTGGAATAGGCGATGCACTGAAGAAAGGTAAGGGCACCAAAGCCTTCCGGGCGCTGGTCGAAAATATAATCGACGAACGGACGGGTATTGCGGTCCGTACACGGATCGTTCGGATTGAAGCGTTCGCACAACAATAACTGACCGGGCGTCTTGATGATCGTATCGAGTTCGATCACATCCTCGTTATAGGCACCTGTAGCGGTGGATAGTTTGAAGGTCGAGCCAGGCGGGTATTCCGCAGAAATGGCATTATTCAACAACGGCTTGCGCGGATCCTGGCTCAATTGTTCGTAATAATATGCGGGAATAATTCTGCTCAAGCGGTTGTTTTCGTATCCTGGGTAAGAAACCATCGCAAGGATCTCGCCCGTCTTGGGGTTCATGGCAATAATGACGCCGCTGGAAATACGTACTTTTCCAAAATAGGTGTTCCAGTACCTTATCTCTTCTTCCAAGGTCGCTTGCGCCGCGGCTTGCAGGCGCGTATCGATGGTCAAATAAACGTTATGCCCGGGCACGGGCGCAATGGGTGGCTCGAGGTTGCGAATTTCCTGACCTGCAACATCGATTTGAACAACACGCAAGCCGTTCCTTCCGGCAAGAATATCTTGCAAGGAGGTCTCCACACCGGCATAACCGATCTTGTCGCGGTTGGGGATAAAACCTTTGGCGCGTAATTCATCCTCCAGCGCGGCAGGGATCGGACCCAAAAAGCCGATGAGGTGTGCGGTCAATGAGCCCGTGGGATAATCGCGAATCGGATCGATCTCCACGCTCACGCCGGGCCAGTCGACCTTTTTCTCTTCCACCATCCGGGCAGTTTCCTCTGAAACATTACACTTGATTTTAACGGGGCTATACGGAGCCAGAGTATCTTGCAAGGCTACCAATTGAGCAATGCTCGGACCCGGCACGCATGCTGCAAACAGTTTGGCTTCTTCCAGCTCCTCTTCTGTGAGCAAACCACCAGGGACTGATAAAAATATCGCATCGCTCTCAGGATCATTGGCAACAAAATCGCCAGCCGGCACATCGACCAAATCGGACAACTCGCGGTAGATGCGCTGGATGTCGGAGTCATCTAATGGGAGGTTGGCGGGCGTAATGACCACATTGTAGGCGGCAAGGTTACGCGCAAGCACATAGCCGTTGCGATCATAGATGATGCCGCGCGGCGCAGGGATGCTGACTTCATGGGTGTAATTATCCACCGCGCGCGCCTTGTAAAGATCAACATCAAAGACTTGCAGGTTTATCAAACGGATGATGAACCCGGTCAGGGTGAAGGCGACCACGATGTAGATCAAGCCGAGCCGCCACGTCTCAAAACGGACCGGACGGGATTCTGAACCAGAACTCATTTCTACTCCTGTGCTGGGTACACCCAATTGGACACGTCACGCATGAACGCGTAAACAGGGATGGCAAGCAGCATATTCAACAATAAACTCGGCAGAGTGATAAGACTCATCACATCGCCAAAGGCAAAGGGCGTTCCCAAAAAGCTAAGCACGATGAAAGATAACACATGAAAGAATAGCGTCCCTAAAAACACGACGCTGAACATGGCCAATAAGGGAGCCTGCCAAACACGCCGCTGGAGAATCCGTGCCACAAACACAACGCCGAGATACCCCGCTATCACAACCGGTATCGGCATGCCGGAAATAAAACCGGAAAATAAACAGGTCAATGCGCCCCAATGCCAGGAGGATTCCACTCGTTCCTGTAACGCCCAGGCGGCAAGTAACACAAGGGGCAGGTCGGCATAACCGGAGAGCAGGTTCACCTGACTCACAGTTGAGGATTGCAGGATGACTGCCAATCCCAAAAGCGGGAATGCGATTAAATTACGCATGGAAAATTATGGGGAGGGTGTAACGACCGGCTCCAGCGGAGCGATATCCACCGGGCGGAAGTTGGTAATGACGAGGACGATCTCGAGGCGGGAAAAGTCAACGGCGGGTTGAATCGTCGCTTGTTGAAACAGCTCAAATTCCAGAGCGCGAACCGTGACAACTTGTCCGATGATAAGGTCGGCTGGGTATCCGCCGCCCAAGCCGGAGGTGAGGATCAAATCCCCTGATTCCACCGCCGCGTTTTGAGAGATCAGATCAAGAGACACATCGCCGGTGACTGAGCCATATAAGACCGCGCTAGTATCCGCATTTTGTAAATAGACGTTGACCGAAGAAGCCGGGTCGGTAATAAGTTGAACGCGAGCCGCATCGGCGATGACCGCATCCACACGCCCGACGAGACCTTGATTGGTCACGACCGGCATACCGCGTCGGATATCATCGTTGGAGCCGCGGTTGATGATGATGTAATGTAGGAAGGGGCTTGGATCGCGACCGATAACAGAAGCAGCCTTATAGGTGCTCTCCGGGTTCGAGCGGGAGAAATCGACAAGAGCCGCAAGAATTTCAGTCTCGTTCACACGCTGCTGCAATTCGATGAGCTGCGCCTGCAATTGCGAAACCTGCACCTCCAACTCTGCGTTGCGCGTACGCAGAGTCACAATATCACGAGGTGCGGTAACGAAATCTTGAAAGCCGAGGAAACGGCTTGACACCCAGGTTTGAATATCGACGAGAACGGAAGTAAATCCCCTGGAGGCTGACCCGAGTGCGCCGCTAAAGGCAAGCACAAGAATACCCCCAACCACCAGGAAAATAATTGTCGTTTGTAAGGAACGAGAATTCATTTTTTATTCAGCCTCTGGCTGAGAGGCTGTTCGATTAAATCCTACACATGACGCGTGCTGCCGCGTTCGAGACCGATCAGATAACGGGAAAGATTTTCAAGGTCTTCGAATACCGTCGCAGCGCCGCGTGCCACACAAGTTAATGGGTCTTCTGCCACCCACACGCGAAGTTTCAATTCATCGGTGAGGCGTTCGGCTAATCCCTGCAAAAGCGCGCCGCCACCGGCAAGACAAATACCAATATCCATCAAGTCTGAAACGATCTCAGGCGGAATTTCATCCAATGCATCGCGCACGGTATCGATGATGACTTGCACCGAACCTGAAAGCGCTTCGCGAATTTCCACCGACGAGATTTCAACGGTCTCAGGCAAACCAGTCACCAAATTTCTGCCGCGTACTTCCATGGTCTTTTCGGGCTGCAACGGATATGCCGAGCCGATCTGCCATTTGATTTGTTCGGCAATGCCCGAACCGATCAACAGGTTGTATTTGTTGCGTAAATACTGCACAACGTCTGCATCCATTTCATCGCCAGCCACGCGCAGGGAACGTGACGCCACCACACCGCCTGTGGACATGACCGCGACTTCGGTCGTGCCGCCGCCAATATCGACCACCATCGAACCGCGGACTTCGCCAATCGGCAAACCGGCTCCTATCGCCGCCGCAATGGGTTCTTCGATCAACATAGCTTGGCGCGCCCCCGACGCCATGACCGCATCGTAGACTGCGCGTTTTTCCACTTCAGTCACACCGGTCGGCAAACCAACAATCACACGCGGACGCGGCAATGGAACGACGCTCTGTTCATGCACTTTACCAATGAAATATTCCAGCATCACGCGGGTAACATCAAACTCGGCTATAACCCCATCGCGGATAGGGCGCACAACCACCACATTGGCGGGAGTACGTCCAACCATCTCCTTGGCTTCAAGACCAATCGCAAGCGGCTGGCGTTGTTTCTTATCAACGGTCACCCAGGACGGTTCGTTTATAACGATCCCCTTGCCACGGACATGCACAAGAGTATTCGCAGTGCCAAGGTCAATGGCTATGTCCAGAGAAAAAAGGCCTAACAGCCAGTTGATTGGGTTGAAGGCCAAAATCGGCTCCTATGATTTGGGAATGGGTCTAAGCAAAACTGCCGAGCCATTATACCATGAGGATGAGTCCGAATTTTTTTCAATTCCATCGCGCAAAAGAGGTAAAATCAGGAAAATTTTCCAACCCCTGGAGGAAGATCATGTCCAAATTTGCGATTGTCACTGATAGCACTTCTTACATCCCGCCCGATTTGACTCAGAAACATGGAATTACCGTTACTCCCCAAGTCCTCATTTGGGAGAACCAAACCTACCGCGATGGAGTAGATATTCAGCCTGTTGAATTCTACAACCGCTTGAAAACCGCCAAAGCCATGCCTTCCACATCACAAGTTTCGCCGGCAACCATGCAAGAGACGTTCCAAGGGCTGGTCGATAAGGGACTCTCCGTGCTTGGCATTTTCATTTCTTCAAAATTATCCGGCACGCTTCAATCTGCCATTCAAGCCAAAGAGATGATGGGAAGCGCCGGAGACAAGGTAATGCTGGTTGACAGCCAATCCACCGCCATGGCGCTTGGCTTTCAAGCGCTTGCCGCCGCCCGCGCCATGGAAGCGGGCACCAGCCTTGAAGAGTGCGCCGCAATGGCAGCAAAAGCCCATGAACGCACCGGCGTCTTCTTCGCAGTGGATACGCTCGAGTTCCTGCACCGCGGCGGACGTATCGGCAGCGCACAGCGATTCATTGGTTCAGCGCTGAACCTCAAACCGATCCTTGCGGTCAAAGAAGGAAAAGTGGAAGGTATCGAACGCATCCGCACCAAAAGCAAGGCGCATGACCGTGTTCTTGAACTGGTTGCAGAGCAGGTCAAGGGCAAGTCAAATGTCCGCCTTGCTACATTGCATGCAAACTCGGCGGAGGACGCGAAAAATCTACTTGCCCGCGCTGCTGCCGAGCTCTCCCCTGTGGAGACTCTTTTCACAGAAGTCAGCCCGGTGGTTGGGACTCATGCGGGTCCCGGCACGGTGGGTCTCGCCTACATGTTCGATTAGTAATGATCGACCAGAAACAATTCATACGCATCGTCCAATCGATGCCTTTTCTACAGAACGCAGACCAGGGATTCGTAAAAGAATTCCAACGGTCTGCGTTCCTTGCGCAGATTCCTGCCCGGCAGGATGTCTTCCTTGAAGGCGACCGTATCGAAGCGATTGCCTTGCTCATCTCTGGTATTGTGCGCGTTTACAAGATCGGCGAGACGGGGCGGGAGATCACCCTTTATCGATTCGGAAACGGTTCATCCTGCATTTTGTCTGCAAACGCCATCCTGAGTCAAAATACCTTCCCCGCCATTGCAACGGTCGAGCAGGATGCGGAAGCGGTGATGATCCCTGCAGAGGTCTTTCGCGATTGGGTCAAGCGATATGACCTCTGGCGTGATTTCGTCTTTGACCTGCTTTCGCAAAGATTGTCCACAGTTATGGAAGTTGTTGACGAAGTTGTATTCCACCGCATGGACCGGCGTGTAGCGGCGTTTTTGATGAAGCGCGGCAAGGATGAAAATCCCATCCACATCACGCATCAGGAGATTGCTTCAGAGTTGGGCAGTTCACGCGAAGTCATCAGCCGTTTGCTGGAAGATTTCATCAGCGAGGGCAGCATCCGCTCGGGGCGTGGCATCATCGAAATCCTGGATTTTGAGGCGTTGAATTCGCGTTCGCTTGTGTGACATAGTCACAGACAGGTTCGGGAGTTTCTCCTATACTGAGGGCAACAAATCAACTAAAGGAGAAATATCCAATGAAACGCAATATGTCCAATATCGATCGTGTCGTCCGCCTCGTGATCTCCACCGTCTTTGTTTATCTCTATGTGAGCGGTGTTGTTAGTGGCGCGCTCGGCGTCGTTCTGCTCGTGTTTGCGGCGGTCTTCACTTTGACGGCTGTGATCGCTTTCTGCCCGCTGTACGCGCCGTTCAAGTTCAGCACCTTCAAGAGCTAACCCTCACTGGGCTCGGACGAGCCATTTTTCCCCAATGAACTCACAAGAATTTCAACAAAAACTTGACTCTGCCGGAAAGCCCATCGTGGTGGATTTTTGGGCGGCCTGGTGTGGTCCATGCATGATGACGAAGCCTATTCTCGATAAACTCGGCAAGGAATACGCCGGGGATGTGGAGTTCCTGCCCATCAACGCAGATACTTCACGGGAGGTGCTGGAAAAATATCGCGTGTTCGGCATCCCTACTGTGCTTGCCATTCAAAACGGCAGGGAAGTTGCACGGATGACGGGTGCCCAAAATGAAGCGGGGTATCGGGCTGTTTTTGAGTCTCTTGCAAACGGACGGGAAGTAAAAATTCCCATGTCGCAGTTCGACCGCATGCTCAGGCTGGGTGCGGGCGGGCTGTTCATGATGATCGGCATCTCCAACGGCAATTGGCTGGTGGTGGGCATTGGGGGCATCCTTGCCTTCATGGGAATCTACGATCGCTGTCCAATTTGGAATGCGCTGACAAGAATGTTCCAGCGGAAGTAAAACTCAAAGATCGGCAATCAGGCTCCGGCTTAGGCTGGAGCCGTTTTGTTTGCATCCCAATGACCCTGACGGGTATAATCCCGCCATATGATGCATAAAATCCCATTAGTCATTGGAATTGCAGGCGGGTCAGGTTCAGGAAAAACCACAGTTGCGCAAGAGTTATTGAGAAGAGTGGGGGCTGATCGCATTGCCTATCTTCAACACGATTCGTATTACAAAGACCTGCGAATGCTTTCATCGACCCAGCATTCCGAAATCAATTTCGACCACCCAAATGCGCTTGAGACCGAATTGTTGATCGAGCATGTCGTCACCCTGCGGGATTTCAAACCCGTGCAGGTTCCCATTTACGATTTTTCCACAGACACGCGCAAGCCTGAGACGTTTACTGTCGAACCGAGAAACGTGATCCTGGTGGAAGGTATTCTGCTTTATGTGGAACCTGAGCTGCGGAAATTATTCGACGTAAAAATTTTTGTGGATGCAGATGCGGACATTCGCTTCATTCGCCGCCTGCACAGGGATCTCACCGAACGCGGACGCACCACTGAATCTGTGATCGAACAATATTATGCGACGGTGCGCCCGATGCACCTCGAGTTCGTGGAGCCCTCGAAACGTTATGCGGATGTCATCATCCCGGAAGGCGGACATAATGTCGCCGCTCTGGATATGGTCACGGCAAGGATCGAGTTGCTGCTTAAGTAACTGATGTTACGCAGTCCCCATACGGGGATGATATGCGTCGCACCAAACGGGTCAGAGTGTCCAATAAACCGGCCGAATCTACACGTGAGACTCGTCTATTTTAGGCTGGTGCGACGCACCCCGCGTAAGGTGAGTCAAGTAAATCAGGTTTTATATTTCATCTACTCAAGGAGAGACGAATGGCAAAAGAATGGAAAAATCCCCCCGCAATGCAGATCGACCCGAAGAAAAAATACCGGGCACACATGGAAACAGACAACGGCACGATGGTGATCGAGTTGTTCGCAGATAAAGCGCCGGTGACCGTGAACAATTTCGTTTTTCTCGCACGCGAAGGTTTTTACGATGGGGTCATCTTCCATCGCGTGATCTCGAACTTCATGGTGCAGGGCGGCGACCCGACCGGGACCGGTCGCGGCGGACCCGGCTACAAATTCCAGGATGAATTTGACCCCAGCCTGAGGCACAGCAAGCGCGGAATTCTTTCGATGGCGAATGCAGGACCCGGAACGAATGGTTCGCAGTTCTTCATTACCCACGGACCCACCCCGCACCTCGATAACCGTCATACGGTTTTTGGTCAGGTCGTGGAAGGCGAAGATGTGTTGATGTCCATTCCCGAGCGCGACCCGATGAAGGTCAATGCGCCTGCGGTGAAGATCATCCGTGTCACCATCGAAGAAAGCTAAGGCTTCAAAGGTTAGCAAGCCCAAAGATTCAAAGGTTGTAAAGGGTAAAAGCACTGCGCGAAGAAAGAAAGAAGAAAGCAAGCCTCAAACACAACCTGCAAACTTGCCAGCCTCAAAACCTGAAACCAGCGTCACCCCCACCATTCTGCGTATTCTTGCCGTTGTGGCAGTGATCGGGATTACTGTCTTTGTTTACAGCATCCGTGACCAGGTGGAGGAGTTTGCGCAGTACGGGTATTTCGGCGCGTTTCTTATCATGGTCATCGCCAATGCGACGGTCATCCTGCCGGCGCCGGGCGTGGCTGTGATCTTCGCCATGGGCGGAGTCCTCAACCCGTTGGGTATTGCCCTTGCGGCGGGAGTTGGCGGAACGTTCGGCGAATTGACCGGCTATCTCGCAGGCTATAGCGGACAGGCAGCCGTAGAAAATACACAGGCATACAACCGCATCCTGCCGTATGTGCAGAAGTATGGTGCATGGGTGATCCTTGTGATGTCTGCCATCCCTAACCCCTTTTTCGATGTGGCGGGCATCGCGGCAGGGATTGCAAAGATACCGGTCTGGAAATTCATGCTCGCATGCTGGGTTGGGCAGACGATCAAGATGTGCATATTCGCCTTTGCCGGAGCCTATTCAGTAGATTGGATCGCGAGTCTTTACGAATAACAAGACGTGACAGGTTTAGAAAACCTGTCACGTCTATTTTTTAGTTCAATAAAGGAGTTCTACATGAGTAATTACGACAAGCTCGATTCTTATATTGACAAGAACCTTGATCGAAGTCTGGATGAACTCAAGAAATATGTTGCCCAGCCAAGCATCAGCGCCCAAAACCTGGGATTGAAAGAATGCGCCCAACTCGTCAAAGAGATGTTGGAAAAGCGCGGCTTCACAGCGGAGATTATGGCTACAGATGGCGCGCCAGTGGTGTTCGCGGAGCGCAAAGGCAAAGTAGATAAAACCATCCTCATCTACAATCATTACGACGTCCAGCCGCCGGAGCCGTTGGAATTATGGGAAAGCCCGCCCTTCGAACCGGAAATCCGTGACGGCATCATGTACGGACGCGGCGTGAGCGATGACAAGGGTCACCTCACTTCCCGCCTGCATGCCATCGACGCGATCCTCGCTGAAGAGGGTGACCTTCCCTGCAATATCAAATTCATTATCGAAGGCGAAGAAGAAACTGCCAGCGTCCATCTGCATGAATTCATCTCCAAAAACCTTAGCCGACTCAAAGCCGATGCATGCATCTGGGAATTTGGCGGCGTGGATCACCGCGAACGCCCGCAGCAATATCTTGGCTTGCGCGGTATTTGTTATGTGGAATTATCCGTCACATCGCTCGGGACCGACGTTCACTCCGGTTTGGGTGGCAGTATTTTCCCAAATGCAGCGTGGAGATTGGTCTGGGCATTGAACACGCTCAAAGGCGCGGACGAGCGGATTCGCATCCCCGGCTTTTACGATGATGTTGTCGCCCCAACAGACCGCGACCGCGAATTCATGGAAAAACTCCCCGACCTTGAAGAGGAATACAAAACACGCTATGGCGTCAAGGAATTCATCAAAGGCTTGAAGGGCGGCATGGAATTGAAACTCGAAGAAGTTTTCGTGCCGACCTGTACCATCTGCGGTCTCACCAGCGGATACCAGGGACCCGGCTCGAAAACCGTCCAGCCTGCCTTCGCCTCCGCCAAAGTGGACTTTCGCCTTGTGCCAGATCAAAAACCGCAGGACATCTTGAAAAAACTGCGCGCCCACTTGGATGCAGAAGGCTTCAGCGACATCGAAATCAAATTTCTCGGTGGCGAGCCTGCGGCGCGGACCGATCCGGATCATCCCTTCGTCAAGCTGGTGGTTGAAACCGCAGAAGAGGTCTACGATGCGAAAATGGATATCGTGCCCATGATCGGCGGCTCGGGACCCAACTACCCATTCGTGCATGAGTTGGGCTTACCCGTGGTGACGATGGGCTTGGGTTACCCGAACACCAAAGCCCACGCCCCCAACGAAAACTTCCGCATTGACTTATACGTGCAGCACGCCAAACACACGGCAAGGGTTATCAAAGAATTTGCGAAGTAATTAAAAGACAATAGACCATGGACGATGGACCGTAGACAAGAACCGTCTGCGGTCTTTTGTTTCTATGGTCCACCGTCGCCAAAGTGACCTTATACACTCCAATTTCGTGACTTTCTTTTCTGTAGATTTGCGTATAATGTGTTTGTAACAAATTTCACAATATAAGCAGTACATTTGGAGGTACTCATGTTCGTCGGCGAAAGAATGTCTCACCCTGTTATTACTGTCACCCCGGAAACCCCGGTTCATGATGCGCTTGCCATGTTCAAGAAAGAACACATCCGGCGCGCCCCCGTCGTCAAAGACGGCAAAATGGTCGGTATCGTCTCCGCAAGCGACCTGTTGAACGCATCCCCCTCCCCCGTCACCAGTTTGAGCGTTTGGGAAATGAACTATCTCATCAGCAAGGTTACCGTCAAACAGGTCATGAGCAAGAAACTCATCACCGTTGACGTGAACACCCCCATCGAAGAAGCCGCGCGCATCATGGCAGATAAAAAACTTGGCGGCTTGCCCGTTATGCGCTCCGATAAACTCGTTGGCATCATCACCGAAACCGATTTGTTCAAGATATTCCTCGAACTGATGGGCGCGCGCACCAAAGCCATGCGTGTCACCGCCGAGATCGACGACAAACCCGGCGCGCTCGCCAAACTCACCAAAGCCGTTTCAGATGCAGGCGGTAACTTCATCTCCTTCGGTCAATTTTCAGGCGACGATACCGCCAGCAAGATCCTTACATTCAAAGTAGCAGGTTTGAAAAAAGATGACATCACTAAAACCTTGAGCAAGGTCGTGAAGAAGTTCTGGGATATCCGCCTGAGCTAGTTTTATAAATTTGAGAGCGCATGGATTTTCTCCATGCGCTCTTTTTATTTTATGGACTCGCATCCCAAGGCGCTGTTCCACTCCCGCCCCCGCCTCTCAACGACCTTTGAACTGGGTCAGCCACCTCAGGCAGAATCTCCGCTGTAGCCGCTAGCAGACCGAAGCAGCCCGCGATCATCATATCTCCGAAAGGGACGGCATAATAAGGATGAAGGTTGAGGGATGAAGGATGAATGGATTTACGATTTTCGACACTTGCACCTGGCGCAAGCGCAGGTGTTGACGATTGCCGATTAAATAAACTCCGCCTGGGTCCCGTCACCACAACATCGAAATCGTCTCTCCCAAACTCGAAAACCTCATCCGAATACATCAACGCGCCATGACCCATGTCATCAAAGACATCTTCGTGCTTGAGCGAGCCATCTGCCAGTTTGCGAATCAAACCTTCTAGCTTTGCGAGGTCGATCTCACCTGTGTGATGCTCGAAGACGCCGTCGATTCCTTTTTCGCTCAACCGAAACGCCAATGTATGGAAATTGCCCACATTGCAAACGATCTTGCTTTTCCGCTTCGCCGCCAGCGGGTCGAAGCCTGCGCCCAACACCGCGGCAGGAGCCGTGTCCATCACCACCAGCGGACATGACAGATCTGGAGCCGAGTCCGCAACCGATTGCAAGCGGGTCATGATCTTCGGGATTTGATTTGAAGGAAAAGCAAAAGCTGAAAGCGAATTCTTCGCCTTAATTCTTTCATCAAGGTAATCAAACCTGAATTGACGATCTGAAATTCCAGCCGGGGCATTACCGTGGTCAAAGACGGCAACGGAAATCGCCGCCAAATCCTTCAACGAAACACCATAATCTTTGAAGGTCTTTGAGAGAAGCGGGAAATCAAAGTCTTTCAACTCCAAACTTTCGACCTTCGACTTTAGACCCTTCGCTTCATCCTCTGAGACAATTTTGATTCCCAACGCTTCCACTTTATCTAACTCATCATTCAAAGTCGTCGCAGCGGAGGGCGTCATGTAAACGGGAATCCCTGCGCGGGCATATTCTTCGATTGCCCAGGCGGAGGGACCGCCCCCCATTTGATGCCCAGTAAGCAGGACCGGGGTCCGCGAATGAAGCGACTGCTTGAGACGGCGGTGAATCATCATCGTAGGCGAAGGCAGAACGAGCTTGAATCCGTTCTCGATGTCGAGATTGGAATCGTAAAGAAAAATATCCTGCGTGCCTGTGCCAATATCTACCGCTAAGATTTTCATGGTTACCTCGTGCGCGAATGATAACAAAAAGATGCGGCGCGCGTGCGCGCCGCATCTTTTTTACCAGACTACTGCGAGTCGTCCACCACATACTCTTCGTCGATCTCGCCGTCTCCGTTGAGGTCAACGCCAAAGTAGATGCCTTCGGGGTTGTCATCCGTCCATTCGGCGTAGTTGACGTAGATCAACGCGCCCTCTTTCAGGATAATGTCTTCGGCATAGAACTCTTCCTCCGCCTCATCCGTGATACGGGTGAGATAGAAGTTGAAGGAGCCTTCGCCGGTCAGCTTTTCGGTGTTGATGAGCAGGTCACCGGCGCTGCTGTCGAGCCAGGCAGTGATCGTGCCGCCGCCCACCATGTCTGCGCCGTAGACTTCGAAGTAGTAATCGGCATCGGGGTTCTCGACACCAAAAATAATACTGGGCGATTCGTCGGATGTGGTTTCGTAGGCGATCATCTCGTCGGCAGGGTAGAAATAAGCCACGTCCACCTGACCGGGCGCAAGATAAATGCCTTCCACGCCGATGGTGTAACCGGGTCCGATCATCACAAGGTCGGTGAGAGTCTCTTCGGTCAACTCAGTTCCGTCCACTGTGATGGTCAGGTCAATACCTACGGGGACCGAGTAAATCGGCTCAGGCGTGTTGCCGCTGGCTGCCATGCGATACTTGGTGTACGAAGCGCCGGGTATCTCGTTAACGATCTTGCCGTCCACATAACCGAGGCGGTTGTCGCTATCGTCGCTGATGAGGATGTGACCTTCGCCGTCCAAAAAGATCTGGTTAAGAGGCTCGCTGGCAGCCGCCAGTTTGCCCGTGCTGGCGTATCCGCCTTCACAGAAGGGACAAGCTTGGGTGTCGAGGCGGGCCGAAGTCGGAGTCAGATCGAGGGTTTGCGTATCCGCATTGCCAGACCACACATCCGATTCAACTGCCGGGTTGATCGAGGTTTCATACGTCCAGGAGTTATCGCGCGAGTCGATGAACAATTCGCGGGTCTCGCCGGGATAGTTGTTATCGTACACGAGAATGGCATACAAACCATCGCCTTTGTCTTCCACACCGAAAGGCGTGATGGCATGACCCTCGCCGCGGTCGTTGTAGATACCGATGGTATACGTCTCGCCGTTCACATCCATCTGTTCGACGGTTTCCAAAATTTCCATCGGCGTGCCGCGAACGACGCTCGCCGCGGTCGGGTCGACTGCCTGGGTCGCCCACCAATAGGCGATCTCGCGTTGAAGCGTCTCATCGTTGATATCCAAATCGTTCGCGGCTGACCCGCCAAAATCGGAGGGGGAAACCTGACCGGTGTACATCATCAAGCTCAGCACCGCCATCCCTTCGCAGTGACCGCCCGCCATATCGCCGTTAATCTGCTCCATCCATTGCTCGGCAGGCGGAGTGAGAACACACTCGTCGCCGTTGATGTCTGCGCAGACTTCGTCACCGAACATGCGGCGCAGTTCATCGGGGGTCAGGTTGGTAGCGGGAATATCATCGCCATAATTCTCGAAGCTGAAGCCGTTCGTTTCAGGGGCGAAACCAAAATCAAAAACAACTTCCCCGGGCGTACCGGAATCTGCGGGAGCACCCGCATCTTCTGTCGTTGCTTCTTCTGTGACAGCTTCTTCCGTATACTCTTCACCGGTATCTTCCGAAACATCACAGGCAGATAGGACCAAACTAAACAAAGCTAGTATCGAGACAAGTATAAAAAGTGGATGTTTTTTCATGTTTACCTCTATTGGATGGAATAATGGAGCATGCCTGTGCTACGGCTTATCACAGACAAATGATCTTTAACACAACATCTCAAACTATGCCTTTTGCAGAACAAAGAGCCAATACCGGCGCTGTTCCAATTGCGGCACGGCAGTCAACGACTTGAGATCGAGACCGGCAAAATGATAGAACTGTTTCCAAAGTATACGAGGAATGTAGGTTTTCACAAGATAGATTCTGTGTTCGCGATCCATTTCCATCGCCTTGAGAACATTCTGCGTAATATCCTCTTTCTTGATAATCTTTAACCCCATGCCTTCCACTTGCTCATGCCATTCCGAAATCTTCTCTTCATAACGAAGATCGGCATACAAAAAATGCCCGCCGGGTTTCAGGATGCGTTGAACGTGTTGAAAGAATCTTTTGATATTCGGATAATACAACGACGCCTCCACATTAACCACGGCATCAAAAGTGTTATCCGCGAATTTCAAGTCTTCGGCGTTGCCATGTTCGAAGTGAAGCCCGTCCATCGAGTGATGAGCGCGGCAAAAGTCGATGGCTTTGGCAGAGAAGTCCACGCCAATGTAAGAGCGTGGTTTGAAATGGCGCATGATGAAAGCCGCGCCACCGCCCCGCCCCGAACTGACCTCCAGCGCATTTGCATGGGTCCAATCCACATGCTTTGCCACATAATGATACAACTGCAATGGATAGCGTTGAATTTCCTCGGCAGGCTCAAGCGGAATGTGTTCATGCTCGCCATGCGTGGTGGTGTATCCGAAATTCATGAACAATACATCCCGTTTGGGAATCCAAATGGATAGAAGATCATACTGCCATCGCGCCAGTAGACTCTTAAGTGAGGGAAAATGATGGAATAGCAGCTTGTTGAACATCTCTCTCCTGTGATGAAGTCGATAAAAAGCATCCGAAATTCGGATGCTTTTTCAATAACGCTGCCGATTATAACCCTTCGGACTTACAAAGGACACAGCCTGTCAAAGATGACGAGGATTAAGCCAGTGGCAGATGCATTCCTGCTCCAGTCATTTCATCGTGGAAGCGAACCGCCTCAGACGCGCCGTAACCTGCTCCTGTTTGCTCGATGAATTTACACACGCTGAAACCTCTGCTCGCCTGTTCGTAGGTCTGCAGCCAGCTATCGAATTGAATATCCTCCACCTCTCGCGGATACCTGACCTTATATGCTTTCATCTTCATCCGATACGGTTTCGGCGTCAGCCTCGCGCGGAAACATCCCTGCTTGCGGCAAATGGCAGCATAAAGCGCATCGGCATTGAAGTCGTTCATCATAGACCGCGTCTCACCGTCGCGCGCATCGAAGTTCTTCCCCGTCACAATCACCCGCGCTCCTTGATAGGTTTCATAAATACGGAATCCCAACCCGGCATATTTGGAACTCTCCGCCTGTTTTCGCACCATATCGAATATCTTTTCCTTGTCGCTGCCAGCGCTCTTCTTGAACAGCCCGCCTAAACCGGCAGGCTTGGGCTTATCAATATCGATGAACATCAAGTTCTCCGCATTCATCACCTGCGCCCCATAGCGGTTGCGGGTGATAATGGTCTTGTCGTCCACCACCTGCAAAATCTCCTCACGGATCTCCACTTCATAGTCATCGAAGATATGCTTTTCCCCATTTATCTTGCGCTTGACCAACTCCATCTTATCTCGCGCCTTGAGCGCAGCCTCATCCAGTGAGATGTTCGAACCGCCATACGTGGTCAAGTCCTTCAGCTCGCCTTGAATTTCAATGCGCGATTTTTCCGCGATCCAGTATTTGAAGATTTTCATGGCCTCTCTCCTTTGGGCGCGAGTGCGTCGCACCTTACTTAATCAAGATTTTTAACGGACAAGATCCTGCTGGTTCATGAGGGCAGTCCACCCTTTTGGTGCGACGCACTCTCATGTGGTTATTATCTACTGGAACAATAGTAATTCTGCAGCAGGGTCAGTCCAATGATAAGCTCTTCCAATATTTCCCGAATTGCTTCGGGCTTATTCTTTAGATTAATACCTAGTTTTTCGCTGATTTTCTGATAGTTTGACCCTTTTCGATGTGCTGAACCGCTTGATCGGATGCTTTGAATATCCCTTAGTAGTTGAATGAGATTGTTTCTTTGAGGAAAGTCTGTTTTTTCTAAAAAGACCTCTAATTTCATCGGTCACAAGTTAAGCACATTAATAACCTGTCAAGCAAGAAAGTGGAGTGATTCGGGTAAACTTTGCTGGATGAGCGAAGAAAAACAACCCCGAAAAGCCAGCAGCGTTCGGCACACACGAGCCATCCAACGCGAAC
>JACPVC010000048.1 GCA_016191955.1 Chloroflexota bacterium | reverse complement strand
CATCGTCATCGGCTCGAATGCCGAGAAACTCAAACAAGCCGAATCCCTCGGCGCGGATATTTTGATCGACCGTTCGAAGGAAGAAGATTGGTCGAAGGCGGTTTTCCTTGCGACGAATAAACAAGGTGTGAATGTGGTGGTCGATAACGTGGGCGCGACGTTTCCGCTGAGTTTGCGCGCGCTTGGCAAAGGTGGACGCTTGCTGACGGTCGGCAACAGCGGCGCGCCGAAGTTTGAAATTGACAACCGTTTCATTTTTGCAAAACACCTTTCGATTCTCGGCTCCACCATGAGCACCATCGCAGAATTTCGCGAAGTGATGGATCTGGTATTCGCCAGAAAGCTCAAGCCCATCCTCGATAAAACCTTCACATTGAAGGAAGCCGCCGCCGCACAGGAACGCCTGTGGCGCGGTGAAAATTTTGGAAAGATTACACTCGATATCGCTAATGATTAATTACTTGAAACGAATTGCGCTTTTTGAGGCTGTACTGGTTATCGCCATCCTCAGCCTGCATTTTATTGCGGCGAGGGCAGACCCTTATGCCTTCCCGAACAATTGGTTCATACGAGACGATGCCTATTATTATTTTAAGGTTGCTCAAAACATCGCTGAAGGTCACAGCAGCACCTTCGACGGCATCAACATCACGAACGGTTATCATCCACTATGGATGCTTATTTGCATCCCGATTTTCGCGCTCGCAAAATACAACCTGGTTCTTCCGCTGCGCGTTTTGTTGATGGTCATCGCGGTCATCCAGGCAGCGACATCGGTTATGCTCTACCGGCTTATCAAAGCTCATCTTTCGCATGCCGTCGCCATACTAGCCGCCGTGTTCTGGTCGTTCGACGAATACATCCACACCACCGTGTATAAGATGGGGCTTGAAACACCGATAGCAGTATTCTCGCTTGTGCTTGTGATTTATCTGCTCGCCAAATTCGAAAAGGAATGGCGCACAAAACAAATCCCCTTGAAGCGTTTTGCATGGTTTGGGTTGATCGCCGCGCTTGCCATGTTCAGCCGGCTTGATTTGGTCTTCTTCGCCGTCATCATCGGCATTTGGATCATTTTCCGAAACACGCCCATTCGATACTTCCTGCCGCTTGATATTGCAGTCATCTTTATCTCGATGACCAGCTCGGTTCTTTTACGCACAGGCTTTGAAGAATACAACACGGTCTATGCCTCATCCGCCATCGAAGCCACAGTGATCGCTATCATTCTAAAAAGCATCGCCCTGTATTTCTTTGGTGCTTATCAACATCCGCGTTCAACCCCAATTTGGAAAACACTGCGGCAAACATTCGTCGCCATCGCTGTCGGTTCCATCTTCACTGCGGGAATCTACATTCTTCTTGAAGAATTAGGAATGGGAAGGAACTTCCCCCGCTCGGCATTTGCCCTCGACTTCATCATCAGCCTGACTCTCATTTCCGCTTCACGCCTAGCCGCTTATTGGTTCGCCAACCCAAACAGAATCCAAGCCGAGACTCCGCTCGCGCAATTCAAGTCCAATTGGAAAACATGGTTGAGCGAAGGGGCGGCATTCTACGGCGTCCTCGGCGGATTGCTGCTTGCCTACATGGTCTTCAGCCATTTCACCTTCGGCACCTCCAGCCCGGTTAGCGGGCAGATCAAGCGCTGGTGGGGCAGCATGGGAGTCACCGCCTACGAACGCCCAGCCGGTAGTTGGGACTCTTATTTCGGGCTTGGCACAGATGCCTATCAGGCAGCGCTTCCGTTTACAGAAATTGTTTGGCAGGTCACCGATAAAGTGCGAAATACCTTCATCCGTGGAGCGGACATGGAGGGCGAGCGCTTTTTTACTGTCTTGCTTGGCTTCGTCATGGTCTGGTTGATTTTGCTATTTCTCAACAAACGCCGCGCCACACAGGCGCTCACAAACCTGGGATTCATTCCACTCATGGCAGGCAGCGCCATCCATGTCCTCTCCTACACTGCCACATCGTATGGGGGCGCGAAGGAGTGGTATTGGGTCAGTCAGATGATCTTATTGACATTGGCGTGCAGTCTATTTTTCGATTTCGTCTTAAGACCTCTGCGGCGCGTTCAATATCTAAACATCGTTCTAATCAGCGCTGCGCTTTTATACGGAGCAAACTCTGCCAACAGGTTTTGGCACGGAGTCGACTACGCCATGCCGCGTGGATATTTCCCGCCAGACCGCCCTTTGATGGAAGTCATCGGTTATCTGGAGGCGAACACCGCCCCCGGCGAAGTCATCGGCATGACGGGCGGCGGTAATGTTGGCTATTTCATCAAGGACCGCACCATCGTCAACATGGATGGGCTTATCAACAGCTATGAGTATTTCCAAATCTTGAAAGCTGGAGAAGGCCCCATGTATTTGCGCGAGCGTGGTATGACGATCATCTTCGCCAACCCGCGCCTGCTCGCCCTGCCGCCTTATTACGGTCAGTTCGCGCCTTATCTTGTAAGATACAGCAGCTACGGCGGGAAAGATCTTCTGTACCTGCTCGAAGAACCCAAATACTAATTGATGTTACGCAGTAGTAACGACTTCAGTCGTTGCTTTCCGAGGTAAATCGCGACTATTGCAGATTAACAATTAAACCGAGCAAAAAACCTCAACGCGAATTGGGCGAATTTCGCAAAAAATTCGCGGCATTCGCGTTAAAAGGCGCCGCAAACGGGATTGCTCGATTAATTTGGAAAAGAACAAAAGTCGCTACTATGCTTTCAGGCAATCAAAAAAGATGAAACGTCCATTCCTAGTAACCCTAAGTATCTGGCTGGTGTTAATCCTAGCGTCTTGGAACGCCCTACAGGCATGGACCGCCATCGCCTGGCAGGATGTTCTGACAGAGTTCTCAGTTCAGATGCCACCGACCGTCAGCGCGGTTGTGGGAGTCTTTTGGTTTATCATTGGGCTTATCCTTGCCTGGGGCATCTGGCAGAAAAAAGTTTGGAGCATGAAAATGCTCCTTGGGGCGGCGGCAGGCTACACCGTCTGGATTTGGAGCGAGCGGTTGATCTGGCAAAATCCACGCCCGAATGTGCCGTTCGCCGTCATCGCAAATCTTGTATGTTTGATCGTCATCTATTTTGCATCGAAATCCTTCTCGAGAGAGGCATATGAAAGAAACACCGAAAATCCAGCAATTGAATGATTTGAAAGCGCAAACCCGGCTTGGCGGCGGACAGGCTCGCATCGACGCCCAGCACAAAAAGGGACGCCTGACTGCTCGTGAACGACTCGATCTTTTATTAGATCGCGGCTCCTTCCGCGAAGTGGACCCGTTCGTCGTCCATCGCACCACAGACTTTGGCTTGGACGGACAAAAGATCATGAGCGACTCGGTCGTTACCGGCTGGGGCACGATTGATGAACGGCTCGTCTACGTGTACTCGCAAGACTTCACCGTCTTTGGCGGCAGCCTTGGCGAAGTGCATGCCGAAAAAATTTGCAAGATCATGGATATGGCAATGAAGAACGGCGCGCCCGTTATTGGTTTGAATGATTCGGGCGGCGCTCGTATTCAAGAAGGCGTGGTCGCATTGGGCGGCTATGCAGATATCTTCCTGCGCAACACAATGGCATCCGGTGTTATTCCACAAATCTCCGCCATTATGGGACCGTGTGCCGGTGGCGCAGTTTATTCCCCTGCCCTCACCGATTTCATTTTCATGACCCGCAACACCTCCTATATGTTCGTTACCGGACCGGACGTCGTCAAAACTGTGACGCATGAAGAAGTGACTCAGGAAGAACTCGGCGGAGCAAGCGTCCATTCGGAAAAATCGGGCGTGTGTCACATCGCCGCAGATAGCGAAGCGGATACGTTGTATCTCATCCGCAAACTGCTTGGCTATCTGCCGCAAAACAACATGGAAGATACGCCGTTCACTCCCACATCGGACGATCCCCTGCGCATGGAAGAGGCGCTCAACACCCTCATCCCGGATGATGCAAACAAGCCCTACGACATCAAGGAAGTCATCCGCCACATCGTGGATGATGGTAACTTCTTTGAAATCCATGAGAACTACGCCGCCAATATCGTCGTCGGTTTTGCAAGACTCGGCGGGACGTCTGTCGGCATTGTCGCCAACCAGCCTGCCGTCCTCGCGGGTGTGCTCGACATCGATGCGAGTGAGAAAGGCGCGCGCTTCGTCCGCTTCTGCGACGCGTTCAACATTCCCATCATCACCTTCGAAGATGTGCCCGGCTTTTTGCCCGGAACCATCCAGGAACATCATGGCATCATCCGCTCGGGCGCGAAACTACTCTACGCCTACTGCGAAGCGACCGTGCCGAAGTTGACCGTCATCACTCGCAAGGCGTATGGCGGCGCGTACTGCGTGATGTCTTCGAAACACATCCGCAGTGACTTGAACCTCGCCTGGCCCACAGCAGAAATCGCAGTGATGGGTCCCGATGGTGCGGTCAATATCATCTTCCGTCGCGAGCTCGAAGCAGCAAAAGACCCCGTCAAACGCAAGGCGGAGTTGGTGGCGGATTACAAGGAAAAATTCGCAAATCCATATGTGGCAGCCTCACGCGGTTACATCGACGATGTCATCGAACCCAAGGAAACCCGTCCGCGCCTTATCAACGCGCTTGCCATGTTGAGCAACAAACGCGATTCGAACCCTGCCAAGAAACACGGCAATATTCCCCTGTAAATTCCTGTCATTGCGAGGAGCGCTCTTGCTCGCTTGCCCCGGTATATTTCGGGGTTGCGACGAAGCAATCCCAACATCATGCGGGAGATTGCTTCGTCGGGCTAAAGCCCTCCTCGCAACGACATAACGAGGTTTTATGTTCAAAAAAGTATTGATCGCCAACCGTGGTGAGATCGCCGTCCGCATCATTCGCGCCTGCCGTGAATTAGGGCTTGAGACCGTCGCCGTTTTCTCCGAGGCAGACCGCAATGCGCTGCACGTCCGCTATGCCGATGAAGCTTATTTGCTTGGTCCAGCCCCGTCACGTGAATCCTATTTGCGTGCAGACAAAATCTTCGACGTTGCGAAAAAATCGGGCGCAGACGCCATTCACCCCGGCTATGGCTTCCTTGCCGAGCGCGAAGACTTCGCCGCCAAATGCGCCGAACTCGACATCACCTTCATCGGACCCAAACCCTCGTCCATTGCGGCGATGGGCGATAAAGGCAAGGCGCGCGCCACGGTCATCAAAGCCGGCGTGCCCGTTGTGCCGGGAACCGAAGACGTGGGCAACATGACCAACGATGACCTGCTGCGCATCGCCCCGACCATTGGTTTCCCGCTTCTTATCAAGGCGACGGCTGGTGGCGGCGGAAAAGGCATGAGAGAAGTCCGAAGCCTCGAGGAAATGCCGACCCTGCTTGCGTCCGCGAGACGCGAGGCGGAATCGGCGTTCGGCGATGGCAACGTCTATCTCGAAAAATTAGTCGAAGGCGCACGCCACATCGAATTCCAAATCATCGCGGATTCACAAGGTAACGTCATTCACCTCGGTGAGCGCGAATGTTCCATTCAACGCCGCCATCAAAAACTGGTGGAAGAAGCGCCGTCTCCTTTTCTCGACGATGAGCTGCGCGAAAAGATGGGCAACGTCGCCGTCAAAGCCGCGCAAGCCGTGGACTACGTCAACGCGGGCACGATTGAATTCCTGGTCGACAAAGACCGCAATTTCTACTTCCTTGAAATGAACACCCGCTTGCAGGTGGAACATCCCGTCACAGAGCTGGTGACCGGCATCGACATCGTCGCCGAACAATTGCGCATCGCCCGCGGACGTCAATTAAGTTACACACAGGAACAGGTACAGTTCAAAGGGCACGCCATTGAATGCCGCGTGAATGCCGAAGACCCGTTCAATAATTTCATCCCATCCACCGGGCGCATCACGCACAGCATCATTCCTACCGGTCCCGGCGTGCGCGTGGACACGGGCGTTTATCCCGGCTTCGAGATCACACCCTACTACGACCCAATGATCGCCAAGCTCATCGTTTGGGGTGAGACCCGCGCCCAAGCCATTTTGCGTATGCGCCGCGCGTTGGAAGAATATCGCATCGTGGGCGTCCGCACCAATGTCCCCTTCCACCAAACGCTGATGGACTCGCACCGCTTCATGGGCGGGCAGTTCGATACGCGCTTCGTCGAAGAACGCTTCTCGATGGAAGCCGCCTCCGAACTGGATGAGACACAGGCAGAGATTGCCGCCATCCTTGCCACGTTGGTTTCTCACAAGGAAACCGAACGTTCCGCGCAGATCGTGCGCAGCAACGAACGCGATACCAGCAACTGGAAGTGGGTCGGGCGCTGGGAAAGAATGCACCGGTAATTTTCGATTTACGATTGTCGATTTTGGATTTACGATTTATTGGTGGTCGAGTAGCCCCGAATGATCTTTGAGGGGCATATCGAGACCACAAGGATTGAGGCAACCGCATGAGATATGTGACAACAATTGATAATAAAGAATTCGAGATCGAAATAGTGGATGACCACCATGTACGCGTGGGCGGACGCTTGGTGGAAGTCAACTTCGAATCGGTGAGCGGGCAACCCGTCTACTCGCTGATTCTCGACGGCAAGTCCTACGAATCCTATGTTTACCCCGGCGATGAAGATTGGCAAGTCCTCCTGCGCGGACGTCAGTTCCAGGTAAAGGTCGAGGATGAACGCGAAAAGCGTCTGAGAGCAGCGGCAGGCGGAGGCGTGGCAGAAGGAGGCGAATTCCACCTCAAAGCTCCCATGCCGGGATTGGTCGTCACCATCCCTGTTGCCGAAGGAGAAGAAGTCAAAAAGGGGCAGGTGCTGGTCATTCTCGAATCGATGAAGATGCAAAACGAGTTGAAGTCCCCGCGCGATGGCGTGGTCAGTCATATCAAAGTCAAAGCGGGAGAAAGTGTCGAACAGAAACAAGTCCTGCTGAACCTGCATTAGCCATGAATGGACAGGAAACCGAAGTCAAGTTTTTTGTGAAAGATTTGAAGCGGGTCGAAATGCGCCTTCGCGAGTTGAAGGCGCATTTGATTCAGCCGCGCGTCCATGAAGTCAATTTGCGCTTCGACGACCCAAACGGCGATTTGCGAAGAAGCAAAAGGGTTTTACGGCTCAGGCAGGATACGGATGCCAAATTCACATTTAAAGGACCGAGCGAGGAACGCGCTGGCGGCGTGCTCAGCCGCAGAGAAATAGAATTCACTGTCGGCAGTTTCGACGCCGCAAAGGAATTTCTGGAAGCGCTTGGTTTTGTGCCCGTGGTGTTCTATGAAAAATATCGCGCCACATACGAACTGAACGGCGTCCACGTTATGCTGGACGAACTGCCCTACGGCGATTTTGTCGAGATCGAAGGTGAGGACATCAACACGTTACAAGTAGTGGCTGGCTTGTTGAATTTAAACTGGGGCGCAATCGTCAAGGCAGGCTACCACGCTTTATTCGAACGCATGACAGGCAAGTACAAACTTGACCCAGGTCAATTGAGTTTCGAAGCGCTCAAATCCATTCAAGTGGATACCCAAGACCTGGAAATAAGTTACTCAGACGATCAACAGAAATGAGCCGTTCAACACTTAACTGTAGTTTCGCCAAAAAATGAAATGAGCACTGGTAAATCTGGTAGGATTTGTTTGCGACGAATCCCAAAAGCCAGAGGAAACCAATGCTCCCCCTGATTGTACAACACTCCGAAGCGCTGACCAACTTTGTTCTTGCT
>JACPVC010000204.1 GCA_016191955.1 Chloroflexota bacterium | reverse complement strand
GCTCCGGTGAGAAAACAACTTGCCGCGAGCGTGCCGCCCACGCCTAATTTGGCGATCAACTTACCGCTGAGAAAACTGGAGGTGATGTATCCGCTGGTGCTGGCGATTAACAACATGCCCAGCGCGTCGAGCCGCAGGGAAAATGTTTCTCGTATCGAGGGCCATGCCACGCCCAGCAGCCCATCCGGCAGACCGAGCGAGATGAAAGCGATGAAGGAGAGCAGGATCAATCCTACCCGTGAGCGATATTTTTTCAAGGCGAATTCCTTTTGGCTGAAAATCCCGCAGAGTATAGCATCAAAAAACCCCGCCGGTTTTGACAGGGATTTTTGGTGTGCATGCAAAACATGCCAGGCTAAATGCTCCCTGCGCCGTCCCCGGCGCAGGATTTGCTCGAAAAACGCCGCCGTCCACAGGATGCTTCGCAAAGGACGGCGGCTGAGCGTTTATTGGCGGCAACCTTTGCATGCACACGATTTTTGATGCTATCACTTTATCTGATACACAATTCTCGTTTTATCGTCAGAATTATCTTTGTAATCCTGTCGCTCTCGATGTGTGGCAAGCCTCGCGCCAATGATGTGAATCACTCCATCCACGCGGGTGAAGAAGCAGGTGAGATGTCTCTTCGTGGCAGGCGCGCGCCCGATAACGATCTCACGCTTTTCTTTTTGCGAGTGTTCAATGTCATTACGGTAGATGGCGTGACGGTCATTGAAAATGGTCGAGGCTTCGCCGAATGCCACGCCGTACTTGGCTTCATTGCGCGCGGCTTTATCCTCATCCCATTTGAATTGGAGGGGTTTTTGTTTTTTCATAGGGCGAGTATAGCATAATGAAAAAGTTGACAGTCACTTTCAAAGTGACTGTCAATGAAGCCTTATTCATTTTTGCTACCTACTAATCGGACTGACTACATTTTCAACCCAGATATGCACGCTTACGCGGTTGTTCCTACGTGATAATAGTAACTCCTGCCACATGCCCGCCCGACGATAAACCGTCGGGCTACTCGTACAAACCCGCTGAAGCGGGGTAGTCCCGCCTTGGTGCTTCTTCGATCATCGTTACTTAGGAGTTGCTTTCAAGCCAATCCATAAACTTGCGCGCGTTGAGGATAGGGATGCCTCGGAATGTTTTCAACGTAAGAAGATGCCGGTCTCCACTGACAATAAAATCAACCTTACCGGCAATGGCAGTTTCGAGAAATTTATCATCTTCAGGGTCAGAATCGATTGCCCGGATCCTTTCTTCGGGAACGACAAACTCCGAAAACTGATAGATAAATCTCGTGATTCGATCTATGGTTTCCTGTGGAAGCTTGAATTTAGGGCGGCTGAGCACATCAAGATATTCAGCAAGAATGTCTGTTGTTACTACGACTGTAAATTTTTCTTCGCTCCACTTCTCGAAAATAAAAACCAGCACGCCCCCAAGCGCGCTGGAAATTATGATATTTGTGTCAAGAATGACTCGTTTCATTTGTTGTCTCGTGAAGCGCGAATTTCGGCATCAATATCGTCTTGTGTGATGTTATTTTCCTTTGCAATGGCGCGTGCTTCAGAAAGAGCCTCCAGAAACTCCTTCTTGATGGTTTCCTTATTAGGCATACTTACTTTGAGGAATCGCACGAATGCCAGAACATCTGCCTGACGGTCTTCTGGCAGCGTGGAAACCTCTCGAAGTAATATTTGTTCAAAGGTTGTCATGGTTACCTCCTTCGCTATTATACAACCTGTCAGCCAGCTATCTTCTTATCGTCTCTCCCCTCGCCGGACCGACCCCGATCCACTTGACCGGCACACCCGTCGCGTCTTCGATCATCTTCACATACTTCTGCGCATTGACGGGTAACTCCTCGAACGATTTCGCCTTGCTGATGTCTTCGCTCCAGCCGGGGACAGTTTGGTAGACACATTCGACTTTGTCCAAACCGTAGGCATCCACATCCATATAGCGGACGGACTGTCCGTTCACCTTGTAGCCTACACAAACTTGAACTTCTTTCAAGCTGCTCAACACATCCAACTTCGTCAAACACATTTCGGTCATGCCGCTTAACTCGGCGGCGGTTCTTACGATCTCCAGATCCAGCCAGCCGACTCTGCGGATGCGTCCTGTCGTAGCGGCGACTTCGCCAAACTGTTCATACTCTGCGCTCTTCGTATCGCGAATCTCTGTCGGTAAAGGACCCGCGCCAACGCGCGTCGTGTATGCTTTGGTCACACCAACTACATTCTGAATATATTTGGGCGGAATACCCAACCCTGCCGAAGCCGCAGAAGGGATGGTCGTCGATGCGGTTACAAAGGGGTACGTGCCCCAGTCCGTATCCAAAAATGTGCCCATCGCCTGTTCGAGCAAAAAGGTCTTGTTTGTTTTCAACCCATCCTGCACCAGCGAGAACAACTCCTTGAGATATGGCTTGACCTTCGCGTAATAACCGCGATACTCATCGCGCACAGACTCAAATTTCAACGCCTCGCTGCCGAGTGCGACGATAATTTTATTTTTCAATTCCAACTGCATCTGCAAACGTTGTTCAAACATATCGCTCGCAAAATCTGTCCAGCGGATGCCGTTGTAACTGACCTTGTCCGCGAACACGGGACCAATTCCGCGCCGCGTAGTGCCCGTCGCGCCAGCCCCTTTCGCTTCTTCATACAAGCCATCCAAAATCTTGTGATACGGCATGATGATGTGCGAACGCGGCGAGACCCACAAACGTCCGTCCACGTTCACGCCCGCTTTGTTGAGCATTTCGATTTCTTCGATCAACACGGCAGGGTCGATCACCACGCCGCCGCCGATCAAGCCAGTCGCGTTCCGCGCAAAAACGCCCGAAGGCACCAGATGAATCTTGAACGTCCCAAACTCATTGATGACCGTATGCCCGGCGTTGTTCCCGCCGTTGAAGCGCGCCACATAATCCGCACGCTCCGCTAGAAAATCCACCACCTTGCCCTTGCCCTCGTCGCCCCATTGTGAACCGATCACTGCTATGACAGTCATGTCATCACCTCATTTTATGATTTGAATTCCAACGCCCAAACCGAACTCTGTCCATTGTAATTGGCTCAGCCGTTCATCTTGTTTCTCATTCGCAAACAGACGCTTCATTCTCTGCCCAAACCTGCCAGCCTTTCAGTGGCAGTTTCCTTTGCTGTCAGTTTTTCGCTTGTCTAAGCAACCAGCATTATAATTCGGGCGGTTGAAAATACTACAAAGACTTCCGAAGTCTTTAAGACTTTGAGAGTCTGGAGACCTTATGAGAATTTTGCCCGAAACTGCTCTGACCTATGACGACGTGCTGCTGGTCCCACAATATTCCGGTGTGGATTCGCGGCGTGTCCTTTCCACCAAAAGCCCGTTGACGAAAAAGATTATGTTGCAATCGCCGATTGTCTCTGCCAACATGGACGTGGTAACCGAAAGCGAAATGGCGATTACCATGGCGCGTGAAGGCGGCATCGGTATCATCCATCGCTTCATGACCATCGCCGAGCAGGCGCGCCAGATCGAACGCGTCAAGAAAGCCGAATCCTTTATCGTCGAGAATCCGCTCACGATGACCGACCAGCACAAAGTCGGAGACGTGAAGCGCGTAGTCGAAGAGACGGATACGGGCGGCATCCTGATCGTCGATAAAAATGAAAAGCTGATCGGCATCATCACCACCCGCGATTTGCTGTTTGAAGAGGACGACGAAAAACCCGTCACCGCCATCATGACCCGCGATGTGCGCAGTGCCCCGCCGAATACGACTCTCAAAGATGCGGAACGTTTGCTGCACAAACACCGCGTGGAGAAACTTCCGCTCGTAGATAAGAACGGCAAAGTGACCGGCTTGGTAACTTTGAAAGACATCATGAAGATCACCAAGTTTCCAAAAGCGACCAAAGACTCGAAGGGACGTTTAGCGGTTGGCGCGGCAGTGGGTGTACGTGATAAAGAAATGCGCCGCGTCGAAGCCGCCTTGCAAGCTGGTGCAGACTGCATCGTGGTGGACATTGCCCACGGCGATTCGCATCTTGAAATCGATATGGTGAAGGATATTCGCAAACATTTTCCCGGTGCGCAGATCATCGGTGGAAATGTGGCAGCTGCCGATGGAACGAAACGACTGATCGATGCTGGCGTGGATGCCGTGAAAGTGGGCGTGGGTCCCGGCTCGATCTGTATCACCCGCCAGGTGGCAGGCTCTGGCGTCCCGCAGGTAACAGCCATTATTGAATGTGCGGAAGCGGCGCGTGCCAGTAAAACTCCCATCATCGCTGACGGCGGCATTCGCTTCCCCGGCGATGTTGCCAAAGCCATCGCCGCCGGTGCGCAGACTGTGATGATCGGCTCCATGTTGGCTGGTACGGATGAAAGCCCCGGCATGATTATGACCCGCCGCGGTCATCGTTATAAGGCGTCGCGCGGCATGGCATCGTTGGCGGCAAACATCGAACGCAACAAACGTGAAGGCAACGACCTGACCCGCGAAGAGATCGAAGATTACGTGGCGGAAGGTGTCGAAGCGGCAGTTCCCTATCGTGGCAAGGCGCGCGAAGTGCTCACTCAACTTGTCGGCGGTTTGCAATCGGGCATGAGTTATAGCGGCGCGAAGGACATCGAAGAGTTTCAAGAGAAGGCAATCTTTATGCGTATGACTGGAGCAGGCTTGAAAGAGTCCGGTCCGCATGATGTGGAAGTGCTGGGATAAGGAACCCCACCCCCAGCCCCTCCCCGACGAGCGGGGAGGGGAGAAAACAACAGGTAAAAAGAGAGTGTACAAAATGAAAAATAATTTTCCGCGGCTCACGGTTTCACCTGAGGTCCAACGCAAGATGCTTGAAATTGCGCGTCAATTTCGCAAAGAACCGACGAAGAGTGAGGAAAATCTCTGGCAGGCGCTGCGCGGTAAAAAACTGGACAGTCTCAAGTTTCGGCGACAGCAGCCAGTTGGCTGTTTTATCGTTGATTTTTATAATTCGGTGTACCGCCTTGTTATTGAAGTAGATGGTTCTGTTCATGATAGCCAGGTTGGAGTGGACCGTGCCCGGCAAGATATTCTTGAGCAACTTGGTTTAAATGTTTTGAGAGTTAATGCAGAAGAAGTTGAGAAAAACCTGCCTTCTGTCCTTCAGAAGATACGTTCAAAAATAATTGAACTTAAAGTAAATACCAACGAGTCCCCCTCTCCATTTATCGGAGAGGGGTTAGGGGAGAGGCTCGATACGGACGATGATGAATAAAACGAAAATATCACAGGAGAACCCATGACCGACCAAACACAAACCTGGATCGAGAAAGACAAAAAGCAATTGCACCCTACATATCACCCCAAATCGCACGCCAACCCGTTGGTGATCGAGCGTGGCGAAGGTGTGTGGCTGCACCTCACAGACGGACGCAAAATTCTCGATGGCATGGCGGGGCTGTGGAATGTCAACGCCGGGTATGGACGTGAAGAAATTGCCAAGGCTGCCTACGACCAGATGAAAGAACTGGCATTCACATCCAATTTTTCGGGTATGACCAACCTGCCTTCGATTCAACTCGCTGATAAACTGGCGGGTTTTGCGTATAAAGGTTTGAATACAACTCTTTTCACTTCGGGCGGTTCCGAGTCGAATGACTCCGCATTCAAGACCGCGCGCTATTACTGGAAGCGCAAAGGCAAGCCGGGCAAGTACAAGGTCATTGCACGCAAAGGCGCTTATCACGGCGTGACGCTTTCCACCACGTTCGCGACCGGGCTTGAAAAATATCACACCATGTTTGGTCCCGCGCCGGAGGGCTTTGTCCACATCCCTGCGCCGAACCCGTATCGTTATGAAGGCAAATTGAAGGATGGAGAAACTGTCGGGCAGGCAGCGGCTCGGGAGTTGGAAGAAGCCATTCTCCGCGAAGGAGCCGATACCGTCGCCGCTTTCATCGCCGAACCTGTTATGGGCGTCGGCGGCGTGGTCGTTCCACCCGACGATTATTTCCCGCTCATCCGCAAGATTTGCGACAAATACGAAGTCCTCTTCATAGCGGACGAAGTCATCACCGGCTTTGGGCGCACGGGCGAATGGTTCGCGCTCAAGCATTGGAACGTGAAGCCCGATATTCTTTCGTTTGCCAAAGCCATCACCAGCGGATATGCTCCACTTGGCGGCATTCAAATTTCAGATGAGATCCGCGAGTCGATGGAATCTGCCGCAGATACGGAAGCGTATATGCATGGCTTCACTTATTCCGGTCATGCCATGGCGTGCGCGGTCGGGTTGAAGAATCTTGAAATTATGGAAAGAGAAGAATTCCCAAAGCGTGCGCGTGAATTAGGCAAGCGCTTACTCGACGGGTTGAAGAAACTTGAGGAATTCTCCTTTGTCGGCGATGTGCGCGGACTCGGCTTGGTCTGCGGCGTGGAAATCGTCTCGGATAGAAACACCAAAGCCGCCGACCTTGCTACGACGATGAAAATCTTCAAAGCCGCCGAAGCGCATGGACTGCGTTCACGCCCGCTTGGGAATACGTTGGCATTTTCACCTCCGCTTTCGATCACAGAAGATGAAGTGGATGAGATCGTCAAACGCCTCGGCGCGGCAATGGATGGGGTTGGGTAATTGGAGATTAGTAATTGCCAATCTCTAATCTCCGATTACCTCAATCGTAAATCGTCAATCACAAAATCGTAAATCGAATGTCCGTCTACCTCCACGATATCCCTCTCTCTCAAGCCCAAGCCCGCCTGCGCGAAGCCTTGCAGGACGCTGACCTGTGGCGTGTTCTCGGGGCAGAAGAAATTCCGCTCGATGAAAATGCTTTGGGTCGTGTCACCTCCGGGCCAATTTGGGCGGAAATTTCCTCCCCGCACTATCACGCCTCTGCCATGGACGGATTCGCCGTCCGCGCGGTGGCGACGAATGGCGCGATGCCCTCTTCATCAGTGACGTTGTACATAGGACCCGAAGCGCAATATGTGGATACAGGCGACCCATTGCCGGATTGGGCGAATGCGGTTATCCCGATTGAAAATGTTGAATCGTTGGATGAGAACGAGCAGATCACGACCGAGATTCGCAAGCCAACGTCGATTCGCATTCGCGCATCTGTTGCGCCATGGGCGCATGTCCGACCGATGGGAGAAGATATCGTCGCGACACAGTTGGTCTTGCCGGCGGGTCATGTCCTTCGCCCGGCAGATTTGGGTGCAATTGCCGCGTCGGGGCATCAAACTGTCCGTGTGGCGCGCAAACCCAAAGTAGCGATTTTGCCGACGGGCACGGAACTTGTCCCGATTGGTTCCAAACTCAAGGCGGGGGATATTCTCGAATACAACTCGCTGGTCCTTGCATCACAAGTCAGGCAAATGGGCGGCGTGCCGACTCGTTATCCCATCACCAAAGACGATTTTGATTTGATCTGTGACCACGTAAAAGAAGCCGCCCAAACTCACGACCTTGTCTTGCTCAATGCCGGTTCTTCCGCGGGGGCGGAGGATTTTTCATCCAAAGTGGTTGAGAAACTTGGCACATTGTTGGTGCATGGCGTGGCGGTGCGACCAGGGCACCCCGTGATTTTAGGTGTCATTGCGAGGAGCGCTCATGTTCTTCGCGACGAAGCAATCCCTAACGATAAGGAGATTGCTTCGGGGAAGACCACCCATCGCAATGACATAATTCCCATCGTCGGCGTTCCCGGCTATCCCGTCTCCGCAGCGTTGACCATTGACATCTTCGTCGAGCCCGTCATTGCCAAATGGCTGGGGCGGCGTCCGTTGGAGTTGCCAATCGAAACGGCAATACTCACGCGTAAACTGGTCTCCCCTGCGGGCGATGATGACTTCGTCCGCGTGGTGGTGGGGAAGGTGGGCGATAAGTTTCTGGCGGCTCCGCTTTCGCGCGGGGCGGGCGTCATCACGTCGCTCGTTCAGGCAGATGGGCTGGCGTTGGTTCCAAGCGGTACGCAGGGAATAGAAGCGGGTGAGAAAATTCAGGTGCGTATGTACCGCAACCGCAGTGAGATCGAAAAGACGATTCTCGCCATCGGTTCACATGATCTGACGCTCGACCTCATCGCTCAATTCCTCGCGGAACATAATCGCAGGTTGGTGTCAGCCAATGTCGGCTCGCAGGGTGGGTTGGTTGCGTTGCGGCGCGGCGAGGCGCATGTCGCCGGGTCACATTTGCTCGACCCCAAAGATGGTGCGTATAACATTTCATACATCCGCCAGTATATGCCGGGTATCCCAGTGAAGGTTGTTGCATTGGTGGGGCGCGACCAGGGCTTGATCGTTAAGAAGGGAAACCCAAAGGGAATCAAAAGCCTGAAGGACCTGACCAACCCCAAGGTCCAGTTTGTGAACCGGCAGCGCGGCGCGGGCACGCGCGTCTTATTAGACTATCATTTGAATTTGATGACAATTTCAAAAGAGTCCATTGCGGGCTACAATCAGGACGAGTATACTCACCTCGGTGTTGCTTCGGCGGTCGCTTCGGGGCGTGCAGATTGCGGGTTGGGTGTTGCCGCCGCTGCACAAGCGCTGGACTTGGACTTCATCCCGCTTTTCCAGGAACGATATGATCTTGTGATCCCGAAACAATTTGCTGACGATGAACTTCTTACGCCTCTCTTCGACCTGTTGGCTGATGCGCGGTTTCGAGAGGCAGTATCCAAGCTGAAAGGATATGACGTGTCTGTGATGGGCGCGTTAATTTTGGAGGACTGAATGACCGAAGGTTTGATCATAGACGATAATCGCCAAACGGCGGACGCCCTACAGCAGATGCTCGGGCTTTTGGATCTCCCTGCAAGAGTTGCGTACGGCTCCAGTGCGGCGATGTCTGTGCTGGCGAGCGTGGTGCCGCAATTCATTTGTTTGGATATCAACATGCCCGGCGTGGACGGTACCGAAGTGTTGGCGTACATTCGCCGTGAACCGCGTTTGATGAAGGTTCCTGTCATCATCATCACGTCTGACGACCAGCCGGAGACCCGCCAACATGTGATGCGCGGCGGCGCGCAAGCGATGATCATCAAGCCGGTGACGATTGAGGTGTTGGAAGGCGCTTTCAAAAAAGCGGGCATTGTCACGTAAGACCAATTAATAAAAAATAAAGGCTCCTGTTTTAAAACAGGAGCCTTTTGATTTTAGGACTTTCGCTCGTTCTTCTTGCTTTCGTGTCACCCTGAGCGTAAGCGAAGGGTCTCTACGATAATCCCAGAGATTCTTCGCTTACGCTACTAAGAAACAAGGATTTTCAAAACCTTTTTTGCCGCGAATTTCGCGAATTCGCACTGATTTTAAAACCAATTCGCGAAAATTCGCGTAATCCGCGGCTGAAGCTCTTGTTTCTTTGGCTTGGAACGGCGATCCCTTTCCGTCGTGGCTTTACTCAGCATGACAACAATAATTAATTAGGAGCGCACGATGAAAAAAATGTTTCCATTCTTTTTGTTGGCTGGTTTTCTCGTCTTCTCTGCCTGCACAGCAAATTCAGAGAAAGACATTCCCATCCCCGCGCCGTTGACTGTGCAGTTGACTCAGCCGCCCGCCGTGGACCCGAACTACTTCCTCACCGCCACCATCGTTCCATTTGTGACTTTGGCGCCGACTGCCACATTTGAAGGTATCCCCGCCATTGTCAACATCGCATTGAATATGGGCTCTGGCGGGGCAGGATTCTCTGCGAACCTTTACGCGCAGGAAGTGTATACCGGGCGGACAGTTGGTATTTTCATGTCGGCTGGTATGCACACAGCGCCTTTGTTGCCAACTTCGCCCCCGCTGGATATGGCAGTCCCTGCGCCAGGGACGTATGTTTTCTACGCCCGCCTCAGCAACGACCCCATGGACTATCACTACGGCTACACAGAATGCCAGGTCCCCACAGATTGCGTCGGCAGCCCGTTGATCGCATTCGAAGTACAACCGGGTCAACACTACACCATCCTCATCGCAGACCGCAAAGCTCTCTTGCCCGGTATTGACGAACGCGGATTACCGGTGACTGTGCCTTTCAAACTGGTAGAATCCAATCCGTGAAAACCCTGCTCATTCCTTTAGATATCAATGCCACCAAACCGCTTTACCTGCAAGTCGCGGACTACATTACCGAAGCCGCCCGCAGTGGACAGTTAAAGCCCGGTCAACAACTGCCGCCTTCACGCACCTTGGCAGACCAGAACAACGTCCACCGCTCGACCATCATCAATGCCTATCAGGAACTCAAAGCGCGCGGTGTGTTGGCATCCAAACCGGGAAGCGGAACCTACATCGAAAAGGGATTGAGCGAGAAGACAGTGGCGATTCAGAAACTGCCCAAGCAGGAAACCCTCCCCACAGACGAGCTCATCGCGGAGATCCGCCGCATGCACTGGTCTGAAGGCGTGATCTCACTTGGGTATGGTCCGCCGTCAGATGAGTTGATGCCCGTTGAGGACTTCGACCGCTCACGCCAGCGGGTGTTGAGGCGCGATGGAAAAAAGACAGCCAACTACGAACATCCGCAGGGTTACTATCCACTGCGCCAAGCCATCTGCGCGGACCTCATCAAGCAGGGCATTCAAGCGGACCCG
>JACPVC010000203.1 GCA_016191955.1 Chloroflexota bacterium | reverse complement strand
ATTGCCGCCCGAAGCGGCGGAAAAAAGCAAAACGGGAAGAGTGATGATTTGTCCACCACCGATCAGCAGGGTGAGAAGGTATTGACTCCACGAGATCAAAAAGGCAAACAGGGTGGCAACCACCAGGCTGGGAGTCATCATTCGCAAAGTCACTTTGAAAAAGATGTGCCAGGCACTGGCTCCCAGTGCCAGCGCTTGGAATTCATAATTCTCATCAAAACGGGCGAAGGCGCTGGATAAGGTGAAGATAGTGTATGGCAGGGTCGGGATGATGTGTGCCAGAATGACACCAGCGATTGTGCCCGCCAGCCCAATTCTCAGGAATAAAATATTCAGTCCCATGCCAATCGCCAGCGGCGGAATAATGGTGGGCAGAAAGAGGAGCAACCACGCCAATTGACGCCCGCGGAATTTACGCAATCCTAATACCCGCGCGGCGGGCAAGGCAAGAATGAGGGAAAGAAAGCTCACAAGAGTAGCAATCCAAATTCCCTGTGCCATGCTGGACAGCGTTCGCGATTCGTTGATAGCGCGTTGAAAGGTCGTCAATGTCCATTCGGTGGGAAAAGGCTGGGGAAAAAACCAACGCGTCGAAAAGGCATACGCGGTGAAAAGCAACAGCGGCGCAATCAAAATTAAGTATAAGAGAGAACGGAAGAGATAAGTAAAGATGTGTTTCATCGTTTATTTATGTCGTTGCGAGGAGCGAACGATAGTGAGCGACGAAGCAATCTCCTGTTGCGGGGAGATTGCTTCGGGCGAAGAACAAGTGCGCCTCGCAACGACATGGCAGTTTCATCTTTCATCTTTCATCCTTAAACTCACCACCGCCACAATCACCACGATCAGCGTAATAATCAGGCTGATGACCATGCCCTCGGAGCGGGCACGCAAATCAGGGTCAAGGAAGAAGCGCAGAGCCAGCACGGGTAATGCTCGCGGGTAGCCAACTCCCAATAAGGCAGGGACTTCGTAACTGCTGAAAATAAATCCAAAGACCAGTAATGAGCCAGCAAGCAATGCAGGCGTAACCTGCGGGATGGTGGCGTAGCGCAAACGTTGCCAGCGACTCGCGCCGAGATTTTCCGCCACGACATCATAGCCAACGGACTGTGAACGCAGAACGGAAAGGATGGTAATTGTAAGAAACGGAATCTCTTTGCCAATGTAACTGAGAATAATACCAATGCCAAAGCGGTCGCGCACGATGACGGGAAATTCTGCGGGGGTTGAAATCAGACTGAGCGAAGCCATCCAGCGCGCAAACAATCCGCTTTGAGAGAGAAATAATAAAAGAGCCACCGACCAGACCAGATGTGGAAATGCCAAATTCCAATTAAGCGCGAGCGTATCCATTTTGCCGTTGCGCTCGGAAAGCCAGACGGCAAGCGTCAACGCGATGGCAGACGAAATTGCCGTAGATGCAATGCTGACCCAGAGCGAAAAACCAAGAGAGGTCCAAAACTCTGAATTTGAATCAAGCGTCGCGCGGTACGCGCTGAGACTGATTTGATTCTGCCCGATGACGCCGATAAACCCTATGCTTTCAGCCACTGCATACAAAAGACTCGCTCCCAGCAAGACAAGGATGATGGTCAATGCTGGGGCGAGGGAAAGCCAGGGGGAGAAGATGAGTTTATCGCGCATGGGAGAGCCAGTTGCTAAGTAATCAGTTATCAGTTCCGCCAATCTGAACACTGACAACTGATTACTGGTCACTGATTACTATTTCTGCAACACATTCTCCAGCCAACCCTGTTCGATCAGGTTTTGATATTCGGCGGCGGAGTCACCAACAAGGGATTTGGCGAGGTCGGAGACTGGAGTGGCGGAATCGCCCAATTTGGTGGAAGCAGTTTGCAGCGCGGAAAGAGCCGCAGAGTCTGTCACGCGAGTCACGTCAATGGCGTAGCCGAGTCCGAATCCATTTTCGGGCAGAATCTGCGCGGCTTGGAATTCAGGTTCGAGCAGAAGGTTCGCCAGCACAAGCGCGGCGGCTTTATTGGGCGCATTCAATGGGATGGCGACATAATTGAAATCGCCGATCATGTTTGTGTCAAAGACAAAAGCGCGCGAAGTGGCGGGGAGCAAACCAGCCGCAATGCCCGTGCCTGCGCCCGTGATGTCGTTGGTCATGCTGAAATCCACTTCGTTGTTGGCGAAGAGATTTTTCAACTCGGCTTCATCTTTTGCGTAGGTCTCGCCGTTGCGCCAGAGACAGGGTTCGAGTTCGTTGAGATATGTCCACAATGTGGGAGACCACTGATCCCATGTGGCTTGATCGAACTTCTGCCATTGTTCCGCGCCACCACTAAGTTCGTAGAGTGCGCCTTTGATGAAGCGTGTGCCGAGAAATCCGCCAGACCCAGGCGCGATGTAAGTGAAGCGACCAGGATGAGCGCACGCCCAATCTTTAAGCGCGGCATACGAGCGCGGAAGTTGATCGGCTTGTATGCGCGCCGAATCATAAACGAATTGAAACTGCGCCGATGACCAGGGACTTTCGAGATTCTCGACGGGATGACCAAAATCGAGATTGATGGCGGGGTTGTCCCAGTTGACCAGCGCACTGTTGGGGAGTTTCTGCGCCCAATCGGGATAGAGCATGTCGGCTTGTTTGAGCGTGAAGAAGTTTTCGCCGTTGATCCAGATCATATCCACTGCGCCAGGGTCTTTGCCTGCCTGCTTTTCGCTCAAGACCTGATTGACCGCGTCGGCTGTATCCGCAATCGGGACGCGGTTGAGGGTGATGCCATAACGTTCTTTGAGCGCTTTCCCATAAAAGTTATCCACGAAGGCGTTGATGCTGTCCGAGCCACCCCAGATATACCAGTTGACGGTCTGACCTTTGGCGGCAGCGAGAACACGCTCCCAGTTGTTGATGTCGAATCCATCTGAAACAGTCGGCGCGTCAGCCGCGACGGGCGGGTTGGTCGCCGCGGGTTGAGGAGTTGCTACGCTGGGAGCGCAAGCCGTCAGCAATAGGGTTAATACAACGAGCAAAAATACAATACGTTTCATTTTCTTTTCTCCTGATTTTTTGTACTGCGACATTCATGTCGCTTTTGGTGAGTCATTGCGACATAAATGTCGCAGTACAAGTTAGGGTCTCGCAAAACGATATTTCACATACGCCGCAATCTCTTTCCCAAGATTGGGCAAGGTATCGCGCATAAAGAAATCCGCCACTTTCAGAATGCCGCTTGAAAATGTCGGATACGGATAGACCAGCCGATAGATTTTGTACAATGAAATCTCCTGGCTAATCGCCAGCGTAAAGAACGAGATCATCTCCGAAGCACGCGGTCCCACGATGGTGGCTTGTAAAATCTGCCCCGTCAGTCGCACCGCATCCACGATGATGAAGCCATGTTCAACGTCATCGGTGTAGCCGCGATCCGTATGCGTTTTGAAATCTACACGGATGCGTTTGATGATTTGCGGATGGCAGTATTCCGCCAATTGCTTCTCGGTCAATCCAACCGCCGCCACTTCGGGGTCGCTGAAGGTCGCGTTCGGAAACAACGGCTCTTTCTTTGCAAGCGGTAGATATGGAAATGCGATTCGCTGAACGACTCTGCGTCCTTGGGCGTTTGCCGAATGCGTAAATGCGGAGGTGGGAGTTACATCGCCGATGGCATACACACCCTTGACATTGGTCTCGCCAAACGAGTTGACCAAAACTCCAAGGCTCGGATCAACCTTGACCCCAGCCTGATCCAGTCCGAGTGAGTCGATGTTTTTTACCCGACCGACTGCAACTAAAACCTTGTCCACTCCCGTGAGTATGATTTCTTCATCGCCTGATTTCAGGATCAATGAATGCGTAGACACGTCACATGCCTTTGCCACTGTTCCGCAGTACAGCGTGATACCGCGCTTATCAAGCTCAGCTTGAATGGCTTCCGATGCCTCAGGAATGGCAGTCATCAAGGGTCGCCTGTCCAAAGCAAACATGGTGACCTTTGTTCCAATTTTCTGGAAGGCGAATGCCATTTCCAAAGCAATCACACCTGCGCCAACGATCACCAGATGCTTGGGAGCATTCGTCAGGTCGAAGAGCGATTCGTTGGTCAGCACCATTTCTTCTGGCAGACCAGGGATGTCGATCATGCGCGGGCGCGAACCCGTGGCGATCACGATGTTGTCCGCCGTCAGTTCGCGGGTTGTGCCATCTTGAGTCACGCTCAATATTCTCGGGGCGGTGAACTTTGCCATACCGCGAATGAATGTTAAATTCTCAAGATGTTCCACTTCTTCAGTTTCTTTATCGCGCAATGCGTCACGTTTACGAATTACTTCCTGTAAGACTTCATCAGGATTCATACCTGGTCTGAAATTCTTCGCCAGATGGATGAGTGTCTTGGATGGCACACAGCCGACATTCGTGCAATCGCCGCCGATGTGGTGTCCCTCAATCAGCGCGACTTTGCGTCCCAGACCTGCCATGCCGACGGCGACCGTCATGCCGCCCGAACCCGCGCCGATGACGATGGTGTGAAAATGTTCTGTCATAAAAATCCTTTTAGGTGAAAATTTTGTACTGCGACATTTATGTCGCCTTGCCAAGCAAAAGCGACATAAATGTCGCGCTACGATACGCCTTCGCATTTTTTGAACATACGCGAGAACGCAATGCTCACAATGAAAATCACAACTGAAAATCCGAGTATCAGTGGATTGAGTTTTGGCAGCGCGCCATCAAAACTTTCGATGGACGCGCCAAAGCCGATGAACGCCATTGTGCCAGGGATGGAGCCAAGCGCGGTCGCCAGAATGAAGGGCAGATATTTGATCCGCAGAAATCCCGCCAGATAACTGACCGCGTCATACGGCAGGAAGATGAAGCGCATGATCATCACAGTCTCGAAACTGTTCTGGCGCATCCGCCGCGCGTATTTGTCCAAGACCCTAAAGGTCTCAGAGACCTCTAGGGTCTTTCCATTGAACATGCCCTCGCCAAAATAGTGCCCGACAAAAAAAGCAATAGTGGATGAAATGTTGCTTGCGATGATCGTGTAGATCACACCGAGGATGGGTCCAAAGACAAAACCTCCAGCTAAACTCAGGATCGTTGCGGGAAACAAAATAAGAGGTCGCACTGCATATAGCACAATGTAAGTCAACGGTCCCCAAAAGCCGTCCTTCAGAAAATCCAGCATTTTTTGAGCCACTTCCAGGGAAGAAAGCCCGTTGCTTTTGGCATACCATTGGTAAACAACGATCAACAGAATCCAGAAGGACAACGCCCCGATTTTTTGCATATGTACTTGAAACCAGGTTTTT
>JACPVC010000047.1 GCA_016191955.1 Chloroflexota bacterium | reverse complement strand
TCGCGGTCGCACCGTCGAAGGAGACTCTCTCTCCGCCGACACCTTATCCCGCGCCAGCATGGACAAAGCCGCCGGTGTGGCAGTCGTCACCAATTCAGACACGATGAACGCCGTGGTCGGGCACACCATTCGCACGCATTACCCCAATGTGACGCAGGTCATCGTCCGTAATTACGACCCCGCCATGCGCGATATGCTCGAAGCCTTTGGTTTGCAGATCGTCAGTTCCACTGCCTGGGGCGCGGAACGCGTGCAGGAACTCTTGATCGACCCGTCCTTCCGCGCTGTGTTCTCCGCCGGCAACGGCGAGGTGGAAATGTATGAAATGTTCATTTCCGAAAAATGGGATGGCATGACCGTATCTGACCTGCTGGTTGGCTGCAGCGAGATCATGTGCGCCGCGCTCACTCGCGCCGGGCGCGCCGAATTACCCGCGCCAGACACCAAACTTCAAAAGGGTGACGTGCTCACCGTCAGCGCTACGTTGGAAGGCGTCAAAGCCCTGCGCGCAAAATTGCAGGAAGGCAAGGAGGCATAATATGCTTGTATTTATCGCAGGCGGCGGGCGCACGGGCGCTCAACTTGCCGCACAATTACTTCAACAAAATTACGAGGTGCGCCTCGTGGAACACCGCAAGGAATTACTTGCGCGTCTGCACCATGAACTTCCCACTGAAGTCATCTACGAGGGGCAGGCAACTGACCCGAACGTGTTAAAACAAGCCGGCTTGGAAAGGGCAAATGTCATCGTGGCATGTACCAACGAAGACGCCGCCAATTTGGTTCTGTGCTATCTGGCTCGTACCATGTTCAAGGTCCGCCGCACGGTGGCACGCATTAACAACCCGCTCAGCAGTTGGTTATTCGACGGCAACTTCTATGTGGACGAAACCATCAACCAAGCCGATGTGATGGCGCATCTTATTCAAGAGGAAATGTCCCTTGGTGATATGATGACCCTGCTCAAACTCCGCCGCGGACGTTATTCGCTGGTGGAGGAGAAGGTCCCCAAAGGCGCGAAGGCGATTGGCGTTCCGATCAAGGACCTGGGTTTGCCCGAACAATGCGTCATCGCCGCCATCATCCGCAAAGGACAAGTCACCCTGCCGCGCGGCATCGCCACTCTCGAAGAGTTCGACGAAGTGCTGGCAGTCACAGATGATGAAGGTGCAAAGAAACTCGCCCAATTGCTCGAACCGCCTGATCGTTCGCTGTTGTAAAACGAAAACTCCCGATGATTATCATCGGGAGTTTTTTTGTTATGGTTTGATGGGAGCGTTGTACAGCAAATTATTTGGATGATGTGAATCTTACCAAGAAAGCTATTTCGGTTTTATCATTTTTCGCACTAATTCAATGATTTCGAGAGGTGCTGCCAGAAGCGGCTCTTTAGAACGGCTGCCATCCAGTAACTCCTGTGGGTTGAAATGTTTTCCGGATAGATAAACCAAACCAACCTCAGCCGCACGAAACAAAGGCAGGGTGGCTGCTATGTCCCAAATATAGAGCGGGCGGGTCACTGCTGCCATTGCAACCCCGCGGGCAACATATGCAAGGTGGGCACTTGTGCTTCCCAGTGAGCGCAGGCGGCGAAACGAAATTTCATAATGGGTGTGCGCATTGGAGGGAACGGCTATGAAAGCCATTGGATTGTCTGGGTTAGCATTTTTACTTGGCAGGATGGGCTGTTCATTGAAAAAGCCTTTGTTGTCAATTCCCCAATACATTTCCCCTATGGCAGGCATAAAAAAACAGCCCGCATATGCTTTGCCCTGCTTGAGTATTCCCGCAGAAATGCCCCATGCAGGCAGCCCGCTTATATAACCACGTGTTCCATCAATTGGGTCTATTGCCCAGAGAATATCTCCATTATTGTTTTGATTGCTTCCCTCTTCAGAAAGGATTTGGTGGTCTGGGTAGGATTGCGAGATATGCTTGACCAGCATGGACTCGACCCCTTTGTCCACATTTGTTACCGGCGAATGGTCTTCTTTATATTCCGTGTTTAATGATTGACGTTGTGCCAAGGCAAACTCTCCTGCTTCCCTGAGCCAGTCTTGCGCCAGGCGCAGCATATCAATTTCCCATGGCTGTTGTGTTTGGGTGGCAATAATCCCTGCCATTACGTCGATCCATCTGTGCCATCTATTAAGCGGAGACCAACTCCATGCACAGTCACTATGAATTCAGGTCTTCCAGGATTATTTTCAAGTCGCTTTCGTAGCCTTTTGACTATTGAGTCGATGGCGTTATCACTTACACCTGATATTTCCTCGTCTGGGTACAGATATTGGGTGATCTGGTTTCGCGAACACACTTGTCCTCGCCTTGCTTCCAAATATTCGAGAAGTTTATATTCCAGAGGGGGGAGGGGCTTTAAAAGGCGGTCATCCATCCAAACCTGGCGTTTCTGACGGTCAATTCGGATGCGCGCTTCCTCCATGGGGGCTTCCTCGAAAATATATTTGAAAAAAAGGGGAGAGAAAACCTTGCCACTATCCACCCACTCCCCGCCAAGCAATCCCTTATTTATTAATAAACTTAATATACCTGTGCCGTTTTGAACAGGTTTGTTTCTCGAAAGCAGGGCAAGGGTTTTCTGCTCTTCTATCGATAAGCTGAGCCATATACGCTGACACTCCTCCCATACAGGTTTTTCAATATGCAAAGATTCTGGAGACCGGTTTGGGTCCGCCTGAATTATCGGGAAGGTTGCTCGAATCAACCCGGGGTGTCCGCCTGTTGCCATTAATATCTTTTGGGTTTGGCTTTTGCTTGGTTTTGTCCCATGACGGGCTGCGAGTCTCAATAGCGCGTATTGTGCATCTGCTTTTGAGCAAACGGAAAGCCAGACGGTATTAGACGTGACCAATTCCTCTACGGCTTCACGGTGGTCGTTTGCACTTCGGATTTGATGCAATTCCCTGCGTGCAGCGATCACATACATCAGCCTGTATTTATAATCGTCGCGCAGCGCTCGTAGCGCATCCAGCGCGTGGGCTGGCAGCGTCCGGTATAACTCGTCGAATTCATCAAGCAGAAAAACGATTTTCGATTCAGGAGAGGTGAGCGCCGCGCCAATGGCGCGGTCCAAATATCGCAGGGCAATATGCCGTTCATCGGGCATGGTGGCGCGCCGGTGAAATTCGTCGACTTGCCGGTATATCGCTGGGTTAAGTTTGCCGCCGGTGTCTCCCGCCAGAATCTGGTGTAGCATCAACTCCCACAATCCCCATTCGGAGTTTTCGAGAAGTTTGTTCCCGTCCACATAGACGAATAGATACTTCTTCCACTCTGCGCCAAACTTTGCCCGCTGTATATCCTCTCGCAAGAGGAAGCGCATCAGGTTTGATTTACCGACACTTCCAATTCCGACGATCTGGCATGAGTTTCCAGACCCAAGGCATGAGAATATGCCGTTCACCTCCCGCGAACGAAACGACAGGGGCAGGTTGTCATCCTTCAGTTTCGTCATTATCTACATTTCTGTGATGTGGAGACATCTTATCGGTTGACTTCATTCCCTTGTTAAAAAGAGTCGAAAACATCTTCATCAAGGCATTCAGGGCGGCCTGACCCGTTACTAAACCTAACAACGTGAATATTATGATCGCAAAAAGTGTGATAAGTATGAAGGTTATTAGAGCATTATTGAGGGTAATTCCAAAAAGACTCATAGCCCACCAGAGAATCACTACTCCCGTTATAGCCAATATAAGAAATATACCACCCCCAATAATGTTTATCATTTGAGGCGACGGCTTTTCCGCCTGATTTTCAGTATCCAGCATATATTTTCCATCGTTATCGATAGTAACCTTTGAAGAAGATAAAACCTGCTGGGAGGAAATGTTAATGGATTTTGACTGAACGCTGGATAGAAATGGCTTCCACTCATCCAGAGGCCATTCGCTTCCCCAGTTTTGAAGGCAACTGCAAAGTATCGATCCGTAAAGCAATGCCCGCTCGCGTTGCGCTGGTTCCCCGCCCTTATATGTTGCAACAAAAACTGAATCGAACAAAAGACTCCAAATATATTCACGGACATCGCTAAAGTTTGTTATATTTTTGGCAAGGGAGCGCAGGCCCTTGACTACATCAAACGCCTTGCGCAATTCTTGGTCGCCTAGCTGATCCGTTGGTTCGCGAACTTCCCTAAAATAGCGCGGATCAACCAGACAGGTCAATAAGTAAAAGAATTCCCCAAGGTCTTTTTCGTTCTTTTTCCATGCAAGGCGGGTAAGTATATCTACTTCCAACTCTGTGAAATCACGCAGGATGTGTCCCTCGCCACTCCTTTCGAAGTCAATGGCCCAAGCGTGATTATCATCTACAAATATATTATCACCGTGCAAGTCGCCGTGAGTAACAGCCCAGCGTGCGCTTAAAGCGGCGCTATCTGTCCCATGTTTTAGAACCCAAGGAATGGGATTGAGCATATCGATATTTATTCCACGAAATGCGCGATATTCTGTTTGGTCGGAAAATCCTGCCAATCGCTCCACTAATTTCAGATGTTTGTTATAGGATTCATATAAGGAGGTTTGAATTTCCCCTTTTTTATCTCCCGAATATAGTTCGTGCCAAACTTCTCCAAAGAAAGTCTGCAAGGGCGCAAGTATTTTGTCGCTATCATCCTCTCGTTGATAATAAGCACTAAACACTATATTTTGGTCAGAATATCCTATAAAAGTGTATACAACAGCACCGACATCCCAGAAAAATTTTGGCTCCCCGATTAGGTGAGCATAGAATCCGCCTTTCAGATTCCCCTCAATATGTTTTTTATAATTAACATGTTCCCGTATAATATCCTCCTTTTTTGCCAGCTTGACGATAAATGGTTCTGCCATGCCGGCGCGTCTGACTTTTAATATCAACGAGCGACCCCGATTAACAGACATGGGAGTTTTTACTGCTCCTGGTATCGTATCAACTTTAACACCCAATTCGTTAGGGAACACCTGACTAAGAACATCTTCAATCAAGTTTGGCGGTGTTTCGAGCTCCCTGCCTAGGAGCGCCCGACTTTCTTTATCAAAATCAACGGAATTTTTGTCGATTCTAAATTTTTTCCGATCAGCTGAAGATTCTTTCGCAACTCTGTTAACCAAGTCCACTAATTTCAATGGAGGTTCTTGCTTTCCTATCCAGCCTGCTGCTTTAAAGCCCGCTAGTTCCCGGCTTAATTCAAGGCTGATGTAAGAAGAATAAAGTATACAGTGGGCGGGGTCCAATGTCTTAACAAGTTCCACTCCGCTACGGTCATTTGAATCACTGTCAAGCACAAGTCTCATATCAACGATTGCGACATGAGGGCGGAACTCGCCCGCCTTGTTTTTTGCGTCTTCCAGTAATGCAGGGCCTAAACCAGTTGCGGCCTGAACCTCATAACCCAAAGGTTCAAATATGGCGCACAAATCTTCGCGGACGCGCTCTTCATTATCAATGACCAATATCCGTGGTTGAATTTGAGTGCTTGTCATTTTGTCTCCAGTAATCTTCCTGTATTAACCATTGCCGGTGCTGGCAATCGGAACGGTAAAGTAAAAACATGAGCCTTCTTCAAGTTGGCTCCAGTCAAGTCCAATTGTTCCACCGTGGCGTTCCGCCAAAAAACGGACGATAAGCAAGCCCTGTCCATCTCTATTATCACCTTCATCGTCATGGGGAATAGGTTGTTGAAAAAGCAATGGGCGCAGTTCTGGGCGAACGCCTTTTCCTGAATCTTCGATCTCTACCCTTGCGAACTTGCCATGAACAGATGTTCGTACTAGCACGCGTTTTATCTCTCTATCTTCGGTTGACCTAATAGCATTTTTGATAAAGTGTCGTAGCAAACTCTGAAGCCACCGGTCATGTATGGCAGCATGTAATTTGTTGCAACGTAGATCATGATCTAAAGCAACATCTGGATAGGTACTCCGAATTGATTCGATATATGAAGAAATGGCGGCATCTAAGTTTGCCGCATTATTAATTTCAGTGATTTCACCCGGTTTGGGCACTCGCTTTGGGAGCGGGGGCAGCATCAGGGATTCTGCGTAGGTCTCGATATCCCGAAGAATTTTCTTTACATCTGGCGATAGTTCAGTGAAGTGCTGTTGAAGTCGAAAGATTTTGCGTTGGATCGCGCCAGTCTCACGGTTGACATCGTGGGCGATCTCGGCCCCCCAGGCGCCCATACTGGCAACTGTATTTGCAAAACTTAATTGCCCTGCATTCTCTGCATTTTTCAAGGCGACCACTGCCATATCCGCCAGAGAGCGGAAAGCCTCCACATCCTCTTCGTCGAAGGCATCCACATTCTCATTTTCCACATCAAGAACTCCTATTAGCCGCTCCTCGTCAATCAACGGAACCGCTAACTCAGACTTCGTTTTGTCACTGTATACAACATAATCGTGGTCATTCGCCACGTTGCGCACTATCTGAGGCGTTCGTTGGAGGGCTGCTCGCACGGTGATGCCCGGCATCCCAGGTAGCACCGGCATTTGATTCCCTATTTCAACCTTTAGTTCCGGGAGAATCGATGGTGGGTACACACACTTGAAAACTAGTTCTTTTGTCTTATCATCAAATATTTGCATGGTTCCCAGTGTGGCTTTAGATTCGCCCCCTACCCGGATAGTTTCCACAGCCTGTTCTAGAATTTTCTCAAGTATCTCCTCTCGTTGTAAACCTACGCTGGCGGTAATAACCTTGCTGGCATTTACCACCGCCTCCAGGTGTTTTCTCTTTTTCTCCTCTTTTTGAACAAGCCTTGCGTTGTTGATGGCAATGGCGGCCTGAGTAGCAAACAACCCTAGGTCGCTTTTTTCCTTATCCGAAAATGGGTGATGGGAACGAAAGCTTGCAAATAAAATTCCCACCCTTTCGTTTCCCATCAGGAGTGGAATCCCGGCAGATGAGGCGATCCTCTCTCTTATAACGAATGGCTCGATGTCCGGATGCCGATCCGCTTCATCTAGTACCATCCATTGGTCTTGTCTTGCGTCTTCTGCAAAATGAGCCTCTCTCGATTCTAATATTTTCCAAACGACAGATTTCTTACTCACATACCCTAGCGCAAGGGGAGCCTCGGGGTAATCCAGTTGTCCGGAAACAGTGGGAAGTTCTATCTTGTCCTTTGCCTCACTATAAGTATACAGAGTGACCAAATCGCATTCCATTGCCTCCCGGACCGCATGGGTAATGGATTGCAGGATTTTTGGTAATTCCTGCAAGGATGTAATTTCCTTCCCAGCTTTGAGCAGACCTTCCCTTAGGCGCAACGCTTCATAGGTCTGCAAGCGCTCGATCAAACTTGCTGCTTGGTTTGCAATAGATTGAGCAGGTCTGATTTTTTCCTCTGTGAAAGGATTTCTTTCCCATCGGCGCACCTCGCCAAGTGCGCAAATTCCCAGATTGCCTTTGGCACTTGCTAGTGGAATCAGTAACACAGATTCCAGATCGTCTGCCAGTCTTGTGATTTCCCGAATGTGCTGTATAACCAACACGCCTTCCTTGGAAGTTTCCCCTTTACGATACACTACAGGTTCATTTATTTGTAATAGGTTTCGCATGGGAATGGCGAGATCAAGATTTGATATCTTCCCGATCCCTGGCTGCCAATTGACAGCAACACTGTGCGAGCGGTCCACAGGATATGCTGCCCGTACCTTCAAAGATTTGTGGTCTGGCTCTAGGAATAGAACGTGGCAAAACGTTACGCCCACGCTTCTAACCATTCCTTCCGCCAAAGCATTCAGTCCATCATCCAAGTCGCGTGCCTGTGAGATGGCGGCAATAGTATCCAACGTAGCGCGCAGCGGGCGCAGGTCTTTGAAAAAGCCGACGCTACCTTTGTGATTTCCTTCGTTATCTTTTTGTATAGTTGCCGAAAGAGCAACGGGAATTTTCTGACCGTTCTTGGCAAGGAGGAAAGTTTCCCAATTATCCGTCTTTTCCTGCATAAAAAGCCTGCGATTGATCTCCCGCGCGATTTCGATACTGCCGTATATTTTTCCCACAGACTGCCCCAGCATTTCCGCACTACTGTAACCACAAATGCGTTCCGCACCTTCGTTGTAAATTGTGATGATCCCTTCTGTATCAACGGCGATGATTCCGTCCAGTGAACTCCCGATTAGGCGTTTCAGGTCGTTCTTCGCCTCTTGTTCGGATGCGTAGGCTTGGGAATTTTCGAGCGCTACCGCCGCATGATTGGCAAATCGTTCCAACAAGTACTGGTCTGCCTTGCTGAAGACTCGTCCTTCCGCGGTGTCGTGAACAGCAATGACACCTATAAGACGACCTTCAGACAGGATGGGCGAACCGAGCACGGCGGTTAACCGAAACTTATCCAGCGTGGTTTGCCTTTTCGACCAACGGTAATAATTTGTTATCATAAAGGATGCTCCAGTTCGCATGACTTCATAAATGGCTCCCCGTTTCTCATTTATAGAGACTTCTCCAAGGTCGAGGTCCCCAAAATTGGCGGATGGTTCTATCCTGCCCTTTTTATCGTTCCATAAGTAGATGATGCCGCCCCTCGCCCGCACAAGACCAGCGGCGCGTTGAATAATGGATGCAAGCAATTCATTCGAATCCAGTTCCCCGGTGATGTCGAGTGCTATTTGGTCCAGGGCGTTTAGCTGTTCCCCCTGCATCTTGTTCTGACCGTGGATTTGGGTGGTTCGGACCGCAACCGCGGATTGCCCCGCTAGTATTCCCGCGATTTTCTTGTCCTCATCCGTAAAAACCCGCGGTTCGAATTTTCCGTATATCACCAAAAAGCCAATGGTCTTGGATGCCCCAGAGGTGACCAATGGGGCGATAAGCGCATTGAATAGTTCTTCGTCCTGGAATAAATCCTGAATGCCATGTGCAGTGGCACGAAGGTCTTCGATAACAAAGGGCTTTGTCACTTTTTCCTTGCCCGTGGTAAATACTTTATTGTGTGTCTTGAATGAATGTTTTGCAAAATTATCCGATAATCCGCGGCTTGCCCGGAGAATGAGATTGCCTCCGATTTCATCCTGGAAATATAAACCGACCGGGGTCTGAAAAACGCCGTGTATTTTCCCGGCTATCAGGTCCAACAATTCGCCCTCATCAAGTGTTGCCTCCAACGCGTCGGAGGTTGCCAGGAGGCTGTCCACTTCCCGTTGACGTTGATGCGCATTATGAATGGCGGCTTCGGCGTGGTTGGCGAAAATTTCCGCCAATTCCACCTCATCCATGTGAAATGTGCGGGGTGTGTTTTGGCTATATATGTTGAGGATGCCAATCAGTTTATCGGATACCCGCAGTTGTACGCTTAGGGTGGAGCAAAGTTGTTCAGCTTTGACCAAGTTCAAATTTCCATAGGGACGCTTGCGTAAATCCGGCGTGATGATCGTACGCATGTTTCCAGCTGAGGCAATCGCAGCTTCCGCTCTTTTTCTGGGAATGCGTTGTTGTTTTATATAATTGGGGGAAAGCCCAAAACTAGCTTTAATGACGAGATTTTGCTCGTTTTTATCCCACAACATCAAGCTTGCCGCGGGGGCGGAAAAAACCTCGGCGGCTTTTCTCGCTATTAACGGGAGCAAGTTGTTCAGGTCAGGCTCAGCGTTGATGGCGGCGGAAATCTTTTGGATATTTTCCAGTTCCTGCCTTCTTCGTTCGCCCACCCGTAGACCAATGGCAATCAATTCGATAACGCTTTCTAGCGCCCTGCGGTCCGTCGCCAGGAAGGGATCCATCTCTGGCTTGGAGCGATTGCATACCCCAATGATTCGGGTGCGTTCCCCAATGGTCATGGGCATCAAAACGACAGTCTTCGCTTGAAAAACTTCAAACCCAGGAATAAACTTCGTAGATGAGTCTTCGAAAGGTTCTACCACGCGCGCTTTTCCTTCCGACAGGACCCGCCCAAGTGGTTTTGACCATGGAAGAAACGATTTGTTTGACTCCGACTTTGGGTACACGGCAGTAAGTTCAAAACGCATTAAGCCCCCCTTTTTATTTCGTTCATCTAAAGGGGCAAGAGCGACAAAAGCATGTGCAGCACCAAGCGCTTCAACTAGATCTGGCAGCAGGCTTTGCAACACCTCGTCAATACCCGCGCGTCCCTCCCGTTCCAATGCACCAATCCTTCCAATTGCGCTTTGGATCGCAAGCAACAGGTTATGGTATTTCTGCGCATCGCGGAGTGAATCACTCAATACGGGAATCGCTTTTCCAGCTGTGGGCATTGGCATTACTCCTGAAGCAGGCTGCGGATCAAAGCAACCATGTCCGACAATCGAAAGGGTTTTTCGGCGGGGTGTTCATTTCGGATGATATCTCCCCATTGCTCATCGGCGGCGCTGTCTGCCACGGCAGACAGGACGATGATCGGCACATCCGGCGAGGTACCGCCTTTCCCGAAATACGCACCTTGCCGAAACCTTCGTACAAATTCCGCGCCGGTGCGGTCCCATTTTACGTTATCGAAATGGATGTTTTGGATTGTCTTTTTATTTTCTGTTATGCCCTTGGGGCGGATCATCAGATCCACGATCAGTAAATCGAACTTCTCCCTGCCTAGGCGTTCCAGCAGCTTCTGTTCTGCTGTCAAATCCACTTCCCAACCCATCTCCTCTTCAAGATAAAATTGAAGTCCGCTCATACTTTCATGGTCGTCATCCAACAGGAGGATTCTTTTTCGTTTTGTAGACATGTTTAGTATCCTATGTTTTTCTTCTCTTCAACGGAATTTCAACAGAAAAGACAACTCGGCTTGCCCTGCCTTCATGCGTTCGGATAGCGGTTGGATGGAAGTTGACATGAATCTCCCCCCCATGCGCCTCCACAATGGAACGCGCTTCCCACAAACCATACCCGGAGCCGGGAATACGCCGGATGCGAGCGGTGCCCACACCCCGTTCGCCCTCTTCGAAGATTCTATGCCGGTCTTCTTCGTGGATTTCAAAACCAAGATTATCAACCTCGATGATAGCTGAAGCCAGATTCATGCCGGAAGCGATATTAAGACGCGAACGGATGATGATCCTGGATTTTGAGAAGGAATATTTGATTGCGTTCTCAATCAGGTTCGCCAATGCAATGGTAATTCGTGGCACATCCAGGTTGGCGTGGGGCAGAAGCCCTATGCTGCTATCAATGATCAATTCGAGGCTTTTTGTCCGCGCTAATTCCATGAACCCGCTGGCGCAATTTTCAACGAGAGCCGAAAGGGGATATTTTTCGATTTCTAGGTCTTCAGGCTCTACTTCTACGACAATTCCTTCCAAGGTGCCGCTGGTGATGCGCCCCAACAGCAGGGAACGATCTTCTGCCTGCCGCAAATATTCATCGGCGCGTTCTGCCTCGTACGTACCTCCCTTTTGAATCATGTTTCTTGCCATACCAATCGGGGTTGTTATAGTGGTCAGGGCGGTTTTGTATTCGTGAGTAAGTAATGCGGCTGTATTCTTCCAGCGACGGCGTTCCTGTTCGAGATAAAGTACCTCGAAGCCTGTTCTGGCGAAGACGCCGATAATCCTCGCAATCTCAATTAAAAATTGCTTCTCTGCTTCGATCTGTACTGGTTCGGCAAAGGGACCCAATACCAGCACGCTGCGGTAGCGATCTCCCATGGCGGTTGGGATCATGCAGGTAGCCTGTGAAAAGCGATCTCGCTCACCACCTCGAAGTCCATTTTTGAGTGATTGTTGAAATTCACCTGAAAATTTGGGCTGGTCAAGGATGAAGTTTTCAAGGGGTAACTTGGCTTTAGACCAATTGAAATGAGGCAGGCGATCTGCTACGCTGGCTGGTAGACCAGCTTGGGCAAATGGAATCAAGACTGTATCGTTTTCCTTGGCTCCCGCAAAAAAAAGCGCATATTCGCAATGACAGTAATCTCGGACCATGCTCACAACGGCCTGTATCTTTTGACGCAATTGTTCCAGGTTTATTTCTTTCGGCATATTTGCCGCATCGCGGACTTCGTCCAGAAATTCCCGTTCCTGCCGCCACTTGCGGCGTTCGAATTCCGCTTCGACGATTTGTTGAATGTACGACGCCTCTTCTTTTAGCCGTTCGCGAGCGTTTTCTGGAATGGGAGCGGTTTTTCCGGCAAGCATGTTCAGGTAATCCATTTCCGCCTGGCCCATGGAAATCTCCCCGTGACGCCCGTTGTTTACTATTTTCCTAAGAGATTCGGTAACACCATCAAGTTTTTCCGGACCATATTGACCGGAAAACACAACCGCCAGCGGCTTTTCCCCCAGATGGATTACGTATGTCATATCCGTCATTCCCATGTGACAGGAAAAAAGACGGAAGGGGTTGCCGTTTTTATTGAATTCAGCTAGTGATACCTTCGCTTGGTGGATGTCCCAATTTTTACAGGCAATATCTCCTCCTTTCACATGGGTTTCGTCGCGAAAAAAAGCGCAAAACTCAGCATAACGCTGTTTCTCGTTCTTGGATTCGATACGGTGTGTAAAATTCCCCGTTTCTGGGTCAAAATCAAGTATCGTTATCGGTCTGCCTAACCGTTCGTAACTTCCAGCTTCTATAATTGCCAGCCTGTCAATATCCAGTACATCGTTTAAACAGGTGGGGACAAAGGGCCATTTTTGGGGAGAGCCTTCGGGCATTTCCGTTAACTCCGCGGTTGGATCGGATTGAATTGAATGGCGTCTGGCGTATCTGATTATTCTTGGTGTTAGGCTTATTCTACCTGTTTATTTTACGGACTCATCTGTCAAAAATCTGGCACTATTCTGGTAAATTACAACACAACGGATGGGAGATTCATATCTTTTCTACCATTTCCTTCATCTGCTCCACATACGCCAGGGATTGATGACGGAAATACGTGTTGTACAACTCGGCGTAATGTCCGCTTTGGGTGAGCAATCCATCGTGGCTGCCTTCTTCGATGATCGTGCCTTTGCGCATGACTACGATGCGGTCTGCGGCTTTGACGGTGGAGAGACGATGTGCGATGAGAATGCTGGTTGAATTTTTCAGGATGAGATTCAATGCCTGCTGGATCTGCCATTCGGTAAACGGATCGATGCTGGCGGTAGCTTCATCTAAGATGAAGATGGCGGGGTTTTGCACGAGCACGCGCATCAACGCCACGAGTTGACGCTGCCCCATCGAGAGTCTGTTGCCGCGTTCGCCGACTTCGGTGTGGAGTCCGTTCGGGAGGGCGTCCAGCCATTCGCCGTCGCCGATGCGTTTGGCGAGGCGCAGCATTTCCTCTTCGGGCGCTCCCGGCGCGGCGTAGCGGATGTTATCGGCAATCGTCCCCGAGAACAGGAACGGAACTTGCGAAACGATGCCTAATTGACGGCGGTATTGGGTTAAGTCAAAGGTGCGGATGTCGCGTCCATCGATGAGTAAACGTCCCTGTTGGAATTCGTAGAAACGCGCGATCAACTTTGCGATGGACGACTTGCCCGCGCCGGTGTGCCCTACCAGCGCAAGAGTCTCTCCGGGTTGGATGATCAGGTTGAAGTCCGTGAGAACCGGTTCTTTATCCGAATAGCGGAAGTGCATGTGATCGAAATGAATCTCGCCTTTGAGGCGCGGCACATCCTGTTTTTCTTTTTGCACTACATTCGGGTCGGCATCGATCAAAGCGAAGACACGTTCGGCGGCGGAAAGCCCGCCCTGAATTTGCGCCCAGAACGAAGTGAGATTCAGAACGGGGAAGAAGAACTGGTCGAGGCTCATGATGAAGAGATACCACGCGCCAATGCTGACCGTGCCCGCCGCCGCGCTATTGCCGCCGACGTAAATCAACACGCCAACGAAGATGCCGCCCAGCGCATTGAGAGTGGGGAAGACCAGCGAAAGCACGAAGCCACGCTGAACGTTCACGCCGTACGATTGCTGGTTCGATTCGTCGAACGACTTGAAGATGCTCTCTTCCTGCCGGAAATTTTTCGCGATGGAAATGCCGCTGATGGTTTCCTTGATGGCGGCGTTGACATCTGCCATGGCTTTCATGCCGCGCTTGGTCACCCGCCGCGCCATGGCGCGAAAACCGGCAGCAACCGCAAAGATGAATGGCAGGAATCCGATTAGCAAAAATGAAAGCCGCACTTCGGTGCGGAACAAGACGATGGCAATCAGAATCGCTTGAATGAACTGCGCCACCACGTCGGTGATGATGACCACGAGTTGACCGAAGTCGTTCGTATCGGATGTGATGCGCGAGACGATGCGCCCCGAAGAGAACTGATCGTAGAAGGAGAGGTCGTGCTCGGCGGCGGCGCGGAAGGCGCGCGAGCGCATCTCCAAGACCACATCGCCGACGGCGCGCACGATCAGACCGCGCCGCAGCCAGTTCAGTCCCCATTGACCAAATGCCACGCCGACGAGCGCCAGCCCCACCAAAAGAATGTCGGTGACCTTGGGCTGGTCTTTGATCAAATCCACCATGCGGCTGACGATGACGGGCAAAGCCGCGCCGATGACCGCGATCACGATGATGACCACCGATGCGAATGCCAGCCGCGCTTTCTGCGAGCCAAAGTAACCGACCATGCGCCGCACAAGTTCGCTGTCCTTGTATTGGCGGTCGTATTTTTCGTCGTTTAATCCTGCGAAGAAACCCATAAGTTATTTCCGATTTATGTTTTTGATTATGATTTTTTACCGCTAAGACCGCAAAGATCGCAAAGAAAAAAAGGTTTTCTTGGCGTCCTTAGCGTGCTTCGCGGTTAATGGTTCTACTCTCTGAAGATTCGAGAGTACGCTTCAGACGTTTTCATCAGATCATCATGCGAGCCCATCGCGACCACTTTGCCTTTGCGGAGTACGATGATTAAATCAGCCCATCTAATTTGCGAGAGACGGTGGGTGATGATGAAGGTGGTGCGTCCGCGGGCGGCGTTGGAGATGGCGCGCTGGATTTTGTCCTCGGTAGCCGAGTCGATGGCGGAGGTGGAGTCGTCGAGGACGAGCACGCGCGGGTCGGTGAGGAAGGCTCGGGCGAGCGCGATGCGTTGACGCTGCCCGCCGGAGAGAGTCACGCCGCGTTCACCGACGACAGTCGAGTATGTATCTTCGAAATCCAAAACGAAATCGTGCGCCTGGGCTGCCACCGAAGCCGCGATGATCTCTTCCTTGGAAGCCCCCGGTTTGCCGAAGGCGATATTATCGCCAAGCGTGCGCGAAAAGAGGAAGATATCCTGCTCGATGATCGAGATTTGCGAACGCAGCGAAGCGAGATTCCAATCGCGGACATCTATGCCATCTACCAGCACCTGACCGGATGTGACGTCGTAAATGCGGTTGATGAGTTTGACGAGCGTGGTCTTGCCTGCGCCGGTCTGCCCGACCAATGCGACGGTCTGCCCCGGTTTGACCTTGAAGGAAATGTTTTCGATCACGTTGTCGCCACCGGCACTACCTTCAGCGGGAGAGGGGTAATGGAACAAGACGTTGCGAAACTCAATTTCGCCGCGAATCTCCGAGGTTACGCCCGAGGCGTTTTGGTCGAGCTGGGTCTCGCGTTGGATGAGTTCCAAAATACGGCGAGCGGAGGAAAGTCCCAACGAGATTTGAGAATACGCAAACGTGGATGTAAAAGTGGGAAAGCCCAGCAATTGCAGCATCCCGAAGTAAGCGATGACCGCGCCGACATTGATGAGACCCGCGCGAAGGAGGAAGAGCGCATGAACAAGCCCGCCTGCAAAGGCAAGCCCAAGCAACAACATGGCAATGTAGCGCGCTTCGAGGTCGCCCTGTTGGACGAACGCGTCGCGCACCCTGCGGGCATTGGTCACGAAGCGGTCTACCTCGGCTTCTTCCTGTGCCGCGCCTTTCATGATCTCCACGCCGTCGAGCGACTCGGAGAGATGCGTATTCATCTGCCCAAACGTCGCGCGGACATCGTCCGTGATGGGTGAGAGCGTTTTGAGATAGCGCACCAACGCCACAAAATAAAAGATGGTGAAAAGCAGCGGCGTCAGCACCAGCGATGGGTGATAACGCGGACCGAAGAACAGCGGCATGAGAATGAACATGAACGAGCCGACTACCAGGTTCACGCCCGGGCTGAACATGTAGTTCACCTCGCGCACATCGTTCGTGGCGCGCGCCATCGTATCGCCAACAGGCTGCAAATTGTGGAAGGTCATGCTCTTGCCGAGCAGCGAGAGGTACAACTCATCGCGGATGTCGCGCTCCATCTTTTGCGCCAACAGTTCCGCGCCGAAGTTGCGCCCTAATTGCAGCACGCCGCGGATGACTTGCGAGATGCCGATGGTCAACGCCAGTGGCAGCAGCATGGATGTATCCGGCTTGGGTTGCAGCATGGCGTTGAACGCGTCGCCCGTCAGCATGGGCACCACCACCGCCAGTACCGCATTCCCGATCGCGCCGGTAACGAGCATCACTACGATCCACCAATAAGGGGACAAGTGCGACACAATCCACCGCATGGGCGAGGAGTGGTCGTATTTATTCTCTCTGTGTAAGGTAAATTCTGCTGGAACACTAAGGGAAGTCATGGGGCAATTGTAACATTCCTGATTCGTAACGCCTAAATTAGGCGGGTGTTACCTAATTCAACCGGTAATCCTGCCGGAACTTTATTAACCTAGGAGTATTTGAAATGAATTTGCCTTCCTCTATTGCAAACTGGTGCGTATGGTTGTTCTTCTTATGGTATGGTCTTGCCGTGTTTATCCCTGCCTTAAACTCTGACCTGTTCAAAAAGATCGCAGGCGTTCTGGCGATCGGCGTATTCGTTTTCAACTTACTCGGCATGTAACCCAGGGAGTCATGAGGCGATTTTTACGGCCCTGGAAATTCCCTCGCAACCCCGCAACCCTGCAATTCGGATGGTGTTGTCTTAATTAGGCTGGCAATCCTGCCTGCCCCAAAACTCAAAGGAGAGTGTGAAATGATGTTACCGAAGACGATTTCCGGTTGGTGCATGTGGCTGTTCTTCCTCTGGTATGGTCTGGCAGCGTTCATCCCTGCTTTGATGGGTGGATTCTTCCCCATGTTGGGCGGGATCTTTGCCCTGGGCTATGCCATCTTCGCAGCGATCGGCAAGTAAACCGCACTAACAAAACACAACCTCCCGTATGGGAGGTTGTGTCAATTAATCTGGCTGATGTCATTAAAGATTTTCGCACACCGCAGGGAATATACCCAATTTCCGGCGGGATAATCCCACCAGGCGGATAAAACCGCATGTGCCGTTGACCATTGGATAATTTTCTCCCGCGCCCACTCCAGCCCTTCACTGAGGATGTCCACCCGCCTCTTTGCGCGGACTTTGAATTGAATCTCGTCCATCGAGTTATTCCACGGGTTGAGCATGAGTGGACCGATCTCATAGCCCGCTGGTCCGACCACTCCCTTTGGGTCGATTGCCAGCCATCCGCGATCAGAGGAGAGCACGTTGAAATGGTGGAAGTCTCCGTGGATTAAATAAGGATCGTCCGCGAATAATTCCGGCAAAAACGACTCGAATCGGTCCACTATCTCCTTTGGGAAGGGACCGGTCCCGCCGTCAAATGCGGTGCGGAGGTTTTTCAACTTTGCGAACCAGCCTTCGAGTCGGATGAAATTTCCGTGTTCTGGAGCAGGACGCCGGATTTTCTTCATCACTTCAATTGCAATATGAGTTCTTTCATCGTCGTCTTCCAACTCGGCGAGCATCTTACCGGGCTTGAGCCGTTCCAGTAATAAAAACCCTTTCTCTTCGTCAAAATCCAATAGCCGACAAGTTCCATCGCCGTCGAATAATTTCAACGCATTCATCTCGCTGATAAGTTCAGGGTGGGGAACGCCGATCTTTAGGATGACATCCTCCTGAGCCTGCCTTGCAAAAGCGACAAAATTGTACGAAAGGTTGGAGACAGGCTGAATATCCGTTAGCTTCCAACGGTGGGAAGCTTCTTCGATCAACGCGGGAAGATTCGCGAGAAATTCCTCGCCAGCTTCTGCGAAGGCGTGACGGATGTTGGAAGTGAAGGGCTCGGGAAATTGCATGTTATTGAGCAGAGGGAGCACTCAAAGTCTGTTAATAGTTTGGCTCAAGCCGCCGTCCTCGGCGGCGTTCTGCTAGTAAGTCCTTCGCCGAGGACGGCGAAGGGAGCAGGTCATCTACATACTTTTAGCGCACCCTGAGCAGAAGCAGAGGTGCGACGCACTGCGTAGCCCAGTTATTCCTTCAGGAAACGAAGCACTTCCGCGCCTGTTGCTTCCGGGATGGGATAATGTTCTTCTTCATACAAGGCGATGAGTGTTCCAAGAGTATCCATCAAGCTATACAGTGGGTGCTTTTCATTGTCTCCAATTTCGTCCAGTAATTCGTTGAGACGTTTTACAGCTACGTGATATTCTTTATCGTTACGAATGGATAAGAGGGGAACAATACTTGTCCAGTGCGCTTGAAGTTCATTTGTCAGGAGTGTCATTTTTCCAATCTCCTTTATCGTATTCGGCATGAGTAAGCATAAACCAAACCTCCGAAGTCTTGAAGACTTCGGAGGTTTTTGTGCCTATGCTCCTTTTTTTTCTTTCCTTGCTCTCAACCACCCATTCAAACTGTATTTGACGATTCTTTCATTGCCTTCGAATAATTTCTTGATATTGGGACGCAATGCCCAGATCAGCAATAGCTCCGCGCCAATGCCGTACCAGACGTATGCCCAAGGAATTGCCCCTTGTGAGGCGTAGTACGCAAATGCAAGCGTCGAGAATAATGCCACCGCCATGGTGGTCACCGAGGCAATGCCTACGGTGAAGAAGGTCAACATGCCAAGCGGCAGGACGATCAGAATGGTGGGAAGGTACAAACCCATCGCGCCGCCCACGGAGGGCGCTCCGCCTGCGCCGCCGCGCAAACGGAATTTTCCGTTCGCATCACGTTCGCCCAAAAAGATCGAATAGTTATGCCCAAGGATCGCCGCCAGGGGAGCGATGACATGCACCATGGGAGTTTCAGGCGTGATGAGCCTTGCCAGCCACACGGCCCCCGCACCTTTCAAGATATCGAGCATGGCAGTTGAGAAACCCGCCCAGAAACCGGCAGCGCGCATCGCGTTCGTCCCGCCGGTGCGCCCGCTTTCCACTTGGCGGATATCCTTCCCCGTTGTTATTTTCACGATCACCAAACCAAAGGGAATCGCACCAACGATATACGCCACCAGGACCGCCAGGACGCCATAGACGATTTGCATTAAGACTCCTCCAAGAGTTGATTTTGCTGCAGATTTTTCAAAGATTCGTAGAGATGAAAACACGCAACCTTATGCTTGGTTGCTTGTCTGTGAAATCTGCAGGGCAACTTCTTCATAGCTGCCGTCTTCGATCCAAAACCCGCGCGTGCGCCACTTGCCATCCGTGCGGAAAACGATTACATACACAACGTCATAGGCGGCTTCGGCGATGTCGGTGGGAGAGACCATTTCAGGTCCCATAGGATGCGAATGGAAGATACCCAGCAGGTCCAGCCCCTGTGACTCGATCCACTCGAAGGCATGTAACTGCTCGATGGGATCCATCACGTATCGCACCGGACTTTGCGCCTGATTCGTCACCACCAAAACGGACTCTACGCTGGAGCCTCGTCCTGCCAATAACCCGCATGCCTCCAACGGCAATTGCGAATCGACGTGTGCGATCATCTGTTGTACGTGTTCGTTTGTGAGGTAAAGGGTGCGCATGACTTACAAAAAGATTGCGGCAATCCAGGCAACGCCCGCCACCACAATGGGACCAACCATTGCGCGCCGCAGGGGAATGTTTTCGGTGAGGCTGGTCGAGAGCATGGTCAACGCATAGAGTGGACCCGTCACTGCCAAGCCAAATTGAACCGGAGAAAGGGGCCAGTAATGCAAGCCCGCGCCGATCTGCGCGCAGACCAAGCCAATGCCCACCGCCCAGGGAAAATCCCAGCGATCGGTGCCGTCGAGATGCAGGATGCGCAGACTGATCAAACCAGCCACGATCAGAACAGATGGGATGACCAAAACCATGCGCGCACCCGAAAACCGCAACGACGTGACTAGGATAAGGAATAAGGCATACGCGACAGCCGTCAGACCTGCGCGCGCGAAACCATAGGATGGCGCAGAAGGGTCGATGGAAATATATTCTGCGATACAAACTGCCGCAAGCAAAACTGCCCCAACGATAAATCCCCACCACCATGCTGAACTGTCTGAAAGAATGGCGAGCGGCGTTCCCATCACGAAAGCGGTCAGGGTGGGCAGTAACAAATGTTCGCGAGGGGAGCGTTTCTCAGCGGAGGGATGGTCGCGGGTCAGCCAATCCATTCCGGCGGCGGTGAGAGCCGCGGCAAGTAGAGTCAGGAACGAGCCGAGGGTGAGCGGAAAAGCGTAATAGAAACCGGGCAGGCTCAGGCTGAGGGTGAGTCCCGGTGATTGAATCAAGCGTGAGAGGGCAAAGGTCAACAAGACCGAAGCGATCAGCATCCCCATGCGGTCTGTGGAGGGCAGTTGAGAGCGGTTTTCCTGCATGGGCGCATTGTACCAAGAAGAAGAGACTCGTGAAGGCAGCGCCCGCAATTTTTAGCATAAATCACCGGTTTTTGCGTAAATTCGGGGGGAAACGGTATGGTAGAATCACTTAGTTATGGAAGATTCACGCATTGAAAACCTGCCCCCACCTCCCGGAATCATCAGTTCCATCAAGTCCGGCTTTGACGCCATCGCCTCGAATATCACGGCGATCCTGTTGCCATTATTGTTGAACCTGTTCCTCTGGCTGGGTCCGCGCTTGCAGATGAATGCGTTATTCGAATCTGCCAAAGGGGACATGACGGCGCTTTACAAGGCATTTCAGATTCCGACAGAACAGATCAAGCTGGTTATGGACCGTTACGAAAGCTTGTCGCAGACGGTTAACCTGTTTGGGATCATGCGCACGCTTCCGATCGGGATCTCGAGCCTGTTCATTCCCAATAGCGGGGTTTTCACCACGCCGTTGGGGAATCCTGACGCTCTGCAAGTAAGCGGACTGAACTTCTCACTTTGGCTGTTCCTGCTGACGTTGGTTGGCTGGATCGGCGGCGCGCTTTATTTTCGCGGTGTAGCAAGCGTTGCGTTGGAAGAGAAGATCACATCGGCGCAGGTCTCGCAGGCGGTTTTGCAAACGGTCTTGATCTCCATCGTTTGCAATTTGTTGTTATTCACGCTTGCCATGCCTGTATTGTTCATCCTTTTGGTGGCTGCACAGATCAGCGCAGTCCTGGCAAATTTGATCGTGTTGTTTCTCGCGCTGGGATCAGTTTGGGTTATCGTGCCAGTGTTCTTTTGGGCGCATGGAGTCTTCCTGAACCGGCAGAACGTGTTGACTTCCATACTCAGCAGCATCCAGTTGACGCGCTTCACGCTCCCGACCAGCAGTCTCTTTGTGCTGACGGTTTTCCTGCTCTCGTACGGGTTGAGCTACCTGTGGCGCATCCCGAAACTGGATTCATGGCTGACCCTGCTGGGTATCTTCGGTCACTCCTTCGTGACCACCGCTTTGCTGGCAGGCAGTTTCATTTATTACTATGATATGAACGCATGGGTCCAGGCTGTTTTGGAAAAGCTGCGACCGAATAACGTTATAAAACAAGCATGATGACGAAGGTTGTCATCGCAGGTATTGGAGGATTTTGTGGCTGAACAAAAATATGATGTAAGTTCAATTCAAGCGCTGGAAGGTATCGAGCACGTCCGTAAACGCCCGGGTATGTACGTGGGCGGTACGGACATCAAAGCGCTGCACCACCTCGTTTATGAAGTGGTGGATAACGCCATCGATGAAGCGCTGGCGGGTGTCTGCACGCGCATCGATATCACCATTCATAAAGACAGCAGTGTGAGCGTGCAAGATAACGGACGCGGCATCCCCGTCGGTCCGCACCCTTCGAAGAAGGATGCCAATGGCAAGCCGATGGAGACCCTGGATGTGGTCATGACCGTGATCGGCGCCGGCGGTAAATTCGGCGGCGGCGGTTATAAAGTCTCCGGCGGTTTGCACGGTGTGGGTGTCAGTGCCGTGAACGCGCTCGCGGAATGGATGACCACTGAGATCAAGCGCGACGGCAAATTGTGGAAACAGGAATACAAACGCGGTGTGCCGCAGGGCAAGATCCAGCAGGTTGGCAAAGCGGATAAGGACGATACCGGAACCACCCAGACCTTCAAATTCGACAAGGTCATCTTTACTGAAGATATTGATTATCGTTTTGATACGCTCGTCCAGCGCTTCCGCGAAATGTCGTTCGTGACGCGCGGGATCACCCTCAAGTTCGTAGATGAACGCGCCGACCGCGAAATGTCATTTCATTTCGAAGGCGGTATCACTTCTTTTGTCCGTTATTTGAACCGCAACCGCGAGACTTTGCATCCCGTTGTGCATGTTGAAAAAGAGGTGGAGAACATCGGCATCGAAGCCGCCATCCAATACACGGATGCCTACACTGAGTCCGTTTACTCATTCGCCAACACCATCAACACCATCGACGGTGGTACACACCTGACAGGTTTGCGCTCCTCGCTTACCCGCGTCATCAACGACTACGCGAGAAAGAGTGGCTTGCTCAAAGACGCCGACCCGAACTTCTCTGGTGATGACACTCGCGAAGGTCTGACTGCGATCGTGTCGGTCAAGCATCCGGGTCCGCAGTTCGAGTCGCAGACCAAAGTCAAGTTGATGAACCCCGAAGTGCAGACGTACGTCACGCAGGTGGTCGGTGAGGCGTTTGCGACCTTCCTCGAAGAAAACCCGCAGGCGGCGAAAGCCATCGTGGCGAAGTGTCTGACTTCTGCCCGTGCGCGTGATGCAGCTCGCAAGGCGCGTGACCTCGTCATCCGCAAGTCTGCGCTTGAGTCGCTGACTTTGCCCGGTAAACTGGCAGACTGCTCCGAACGCGATACCGCCAAGACCGAGCTTTATATTGTGGAAGGCGACAGTGCTGGTGGATGTTTTGACGGTGATACCAAGATTGCTCTTGCAGATGGGCGTTCACTTAGTTTCAAGGAGATTGTCGCGGAGCAGGAACAAGGCGTTGAGCATTTTTGTTATACGATTCGCAATGACGGCAAAATAGGGCTTGAACGTGTTATTAATGCCAGACGTACAAAACAAAATGCGGAGGTTGTAAAAGTCACGCTGGATAACGGTGAGACCATCATCTGTACCCCCGATCATCGCTTTATGCTACGTGACGGCGAATACCGGCAGGCTGGGGGGTTACAACCCGGCGATTCGCTCATGCCCTTGTATCGAAAACTCTCCGATACAAGCGAGGCGGGTATCACCATTGATGGATATGAGATGACCTGGGATCCGCGCTCAGAGAGCTGGCTTTTCACTCATACCCTGGCGGATTGGTACAACCGCTGGCTGGGCGTTTATTCAGAGTCGGATGGCGACCACTGCCACCACCTTGACTTCAACAAACTAAATAACAACCCGATAAATATTCAACGTCTGCCATCCGAGGAACATCTTGCGCTGCATCGGCAGCACGTTTCAAAAACCTTGCATCGCCCGGAGGTCTTTGAAAAGTTGCGCGAACTCAAACAGACTCTTGGCTTCCGAACGCGGATGAGCGAGAGGATGAGACAGCCGGAAACCAGCAAACTATTGTCGGATAATGCAAAAAAACAATGGGCTGACGACAATTACAAGGCATACATGGCTTCAAAGTGGCGCAATTTTTACGACACAAATGAAGAATATCGCAGAGAAAATGCAGCGCAGCTCGATAAAGCCCAGCGTGAATTTTGGAGTGACGAACTCCACAGGCAGGAACAATCTGAACGAACCCGCCGGTTTTTCATTGAACACCCCGAAGCTCGAGAAGAGGTTTCATCGGCGGCCCGCCTGCAATGGCAGAATGAAGAACTCCTTGAGTGGCGAAGGGAGAAGACCCACGAACAATGGACGCCGGAGTTCAGGGAAAAACGCGCCACTGCCCTTGTGGAAACGTATTATCGCAAGACTATTGCGGCATTGAAAGGTTTTGAATCTGGAAACGGGCAGGTTGATGTTGAAGGGTACCAAAACTATCGTCTGCAATCTCGGGATAAGTCGTTACTACGTTTCGACTCGTTTTGCGAGCGCTATTTTGAAGGCAACCAAAATCTCGCTTTTGAAGCCATCGCTAATTACAACCATCGGGTTGTTTCGGTGACCTCATTGACCAGGCGTGTAGACGTTTATGACATCGAGGTTCCGAATACGCATAACTTTGCCCTTGCAAGCGGCATTTTCGTCCACAACAGCGCGAAGCAGGGACGCGACCGCCACTTTCAGGCGATCCTGCCGCTGCGCGGTAAGATCCTCAATACCGAACGCGCCCGCCTCGATAAGATTCTGGGTAATAACGAAGTCAAGGCGCTGATCTCCGCGCTGGGAACGGGCATCGGCGATAACTTCTCTCTCGAAGGCTTGCGCTACGGACGCATCATCATCATGACCGATGCCGACGTGGACGGCAGTCACATTCGCACACTGCTTCTGACTTTCTTCTTCCGCTACATGCCAGCCCTGATCGAAGACGGTCACCTGTACATCGCCCAGCCGCCGCTCTATCGCATTGCGTACAAGAACACGGTCAAGTATGTGTATAGTGACAAAGAAAAAGACAAAGCCATTAAGGAATTGGGCGAGAAAGCCAACCTCCAGCGTTACAAAGGTCTCGGCGAAATGAACCCCGACCAGTTGTGGGATACGACCATGAATCCCACCAACCGCACGCTGCTGTTGGTCACTGTCGATGATGCCGCCGAAGCCGACCGCACCTTCGACATGCTCATGGGCGATGCCGTGGACCCGCGCAAGAAGTTCATCCAGACCCACGCCAAGAGCGTGAGGAATTTGGATATTTAGTTTGATGTTGTCATTGCGAGGAGGGCACTAGCCCGACGAAGCAATCTCATGTAAATGAACAGCCCTCGAATTTTCGAGGGCTGTTTTTGTAGGTCACGTTTGCTTGTCCTCGAAGAGGGCAACGTGACTGTCACGCTACAAGCGTGACCATAAGTATCAACATAAGGCGAGGGTGGGGTCGCGCAAAATTTGAATAGTGGACGGCTTCTTTCTTCGTTTCAGTAAACCAGGCGCAAATTGAAGAAAGGTGACGATGGTAGAAATCGTTGAAGATAAAGTGGTTTTGTC
>JACPVC010000138.1 GCA_016191955.1 Chloroflexota bacterium | reverse complement strand
TATTACTGAAGAGGCATTTCGCAACGCCTTGACCGATGATTTCTTGAATTCTCTTCAACCGCCGTCAGAAGGCTTTGAGCCGCCGTTTGAGGCACGACCCCAACCGAATACCTACCCGGCAGATAGATTTGACCATCAACCTGAGGGGCAGTAAAAACCATGAAGAAAACTACGAGGAAAACCATGACTCTTCCTATACTAAGTGTGTTCGGGGTAATATTGCTATCGTGTTACCTATTTATGATATTTGTCTTCCCTGTGTATATGATAGGTTTGTGTCCCTTTAATATTTGCGCTCCCAAGCGCTCGTTTACGGTGTGGGATATAACCTTCCCACAGGAGTTGTTTCCTGCGGGAAAAGTTAACAAGGATTATCAAATACACACAACTTCCAGCCCGTCCACGTTTGAACAGGGGTGGGTCGGGGTTGGATGGGATGGTTACTCGCAAGTCTTTATTGACTTTCTACGTTCCCCTACAGAAAAACGGGCTGAATATTGGTTTGATAGGTATCTTTCATTGGAAATTGAAGAACGAACAAAGAATGACCAATTACACGTCCTGGAAATTGCAGATCAGTATGATTCAGGCTGTGGAAAACCAAGAAACATAGAGATGATGGACAGCGCCTGCACCATGACGGCGCGAGTGGAGGAATATGTCATTGCAGTAACAGTGAATGGAAGCGATGAGGAATCCATCGCATTGTTCAATCGACTGGTGGACTATATTAATCAAGATATAGGGAAGAGATTGGGGATTATTGAGTGATGCTTGATCTTAAACAGCACTATGCGAAAAGGGTTATTTAAATGCAAAAATACTTGCCAATAATATCAATTTTGCTTTTGTTTGCTACACTTGTCTCGCTGCGGCTATCTCCAACAATCGGCCCCACGCTAGGGATGATTGCATTGCTCGTCACCCTAGCCCTTTCCATCTACACCATTTTTCAAACCCACAAAGGGACCGAAAACGCCCGTCCCAAAATCCTCAAAGAAATGGGCTTGCTCGTTCTTACTCTCGTCATTGTTCTTTTCCTCGGCGGGATTGCAGCCATGCTGGCGAATTACCAAGTGGGCATGAGGTGGGGTGAGGTGGCGGGACTCGTGTCTGCGATAGGGGCGAGTTTTGTGGTGGGGTATTTGGTCCGCAAGGGGATGATAAGGTTGAGCAAGTAGACTCTATCTCACATAAATCGGATTGCTATAAATCCACCCGCGTCTTTTTCCTACATAGCTGCGATATGCTTCCATGCGGTAGACGCCGGGTTCGGTGGTGATGTGGGTGCAGGCGGTTTGATTTTTCCAGGTTTGGATGGGGAGACCGTCTTTGAGCAAAATAATTTCTGCGGCGGAGGGGAGTTTGGTTTGCAGGGTCACGCCGCCTTTGGCAGGGATTTCGTCGCCCATGATGACGGAGTCATCGCGTCCTTGTGCGCTGAAGCGGAATCCGCTCGTGGGGGCGGGCAGATCGTAGCCCACGAAGCAGTGCCCGGCGGCGAAAGCCTTGTAGATGAGGGAACGGTCAATGGTCACGTCACCAGTGAGCGGCGTGGAGAGAAGCGCGTGGGTATTGACGGTGCGAAAATGAAATTCATAAGGGAAGATCGTGCGGTGGAGTGCTCCCATATGCATATCCAGAGCGTGCGCATCCGAGCCGCCAATGGCGACCACTTTATTGCCAGTCGAGAGCAGTTCATCCCATTTGGCGAGCGTGTTTGGGATGGGTTGGTTGGCAACAAGGGCGGGGAAGAAGGCGTAGAACGCGCCGTGTAATTTCGTCGGCACCACGGTTTTCAGTTCACTCAAAGCATTCCATAATTCGATACCGGTGTAATTTTGAACGGACCAGTCTTCCCAGGAGATGTCGGTCTCGTTGAAGGCTTTGGCTTCGGGGTCGTCGGGGTGGGCGAGGAAGCAGATGCCACCCGCCTCGCGCACCTGGTTGATGAGGTTCTGCGGATTTTCGGCAAAGGTCGCCAGCTCGCGGTTCGCGCCGAAGACCAGCAGGTGATTCTTCTGCGGGTCGCGCCCCTGGTCATGGACTTCCTCGCCGATGAGCATGAGAACTTTTTGGTTCTTGTCTTTATAGTAGCCTTCGAACCCCTGCACGAGAATGTTGTGATCGGTGACGATGACCACATCCACCCCGGCTTTGAGTGCGGCGGCGGCGATGTCTTTGTGAAGTCCGCTGCCGTCGGAGTAGCGGGTGTGCATGTGCAGGTTGACGATGGTTTCGTGCATTCAATTCCTCGGTTACGTCATTGCAAGGGCGCTTTTGCTCTTCGCCCGAAGCAATCCCCGTGTCGATCCAAGAGATTGCTTCGTGGCGCTAAAGCGCCACTCGCAATGACGGGAATAGTCTCGTTTGACGATTCACTTCACGAACAGGTATAATTTGCCCGCTAAATTCTAGGAGGCACATTCGCATGTCAAACGTTTTGGATATTGCTTTGATTATAACCTCAGTGGGTTTGATCCTCAGCGTCATCCTGCAGAGCAAGGGCGCAGGACTGGGCGGTCTCACCGGCGCGGACACCGGCGGTGTGTTCACTGCCCGCCGCGGCATTGAGCGCATTCTCTTCTGGGTGACAATCGGGCTGAGCGTGATCTTTTTCGCGCTGGTCATCACCATCATCATCCTTGGAAAATAAGCAGCACCCGCCTGAAAGGTCCGCCGTGTACGTTTGCCCGTATGTTGGGCAGGGCGGTCCTTTCTTTTTTCCCCACAGCATAACATTATGAAACGATTACGCTGGCAGATCCTGGTTGTGGCTGTGACGCTTGTGATCGTGGCGTTGCTGCTGCTCAGCCAACAGCCGGTAAGTGTAGTCACCCTGCCCGAGGCGGCGCCTGGCGGTATTTATACCGAGGCGCTCATCGGTTCGATGGGGCGGCTCAACCCCATGCTGGACTGGAACAACTCTGCCGATCGGGATGTGAACCGACTCATTTTCAGTGGGTTGGTCAAATTCGATTCTCGCGGCTTGCCCCGTCCGGACCTGGCAGACTCATGGGGTGTTTCTGCCGACGGCAAAGTTTACAATTTCTCCCTGCGACAGAACGCGGTTTGGCATGATGGAGAGCCGGTGACGAGCGATGACGTGCTCTACACCATCGAAGTCATCAAGAGTCCCGGCTCGCTTTTTCCGCAGGATATCAAGGATTTGTGGACGCAGATCGAGATCAAACGGCTCGACGACAAGACGTTCCAGTTCACACTTCCCGAACCTTTTTCTCCCTTTTTGGATTACGTCACATTCGGCATTCTGCCGAAGCATTTGCTTGAGAGCATCCCGGCAGATCAACTCCCAACTGCCGAGTTCAACCTCAACCCGATTGGCTCGGGTCCGTACAAATTCGACCATCTCATCATCAGCAGCGGACGCATCGCAGGCGTGGTGCTGGCTGCCAACCAGGATTACTACCTCGGCGCGCCGTTCGTGGAGCAGGTGGTCTTCCGTTATTTCCCCAACGCCGCTTTGGCATTGGACGCGTATCGTCAGGGCGAAGTATTGGGCATCAGCCAGTTGACTCAGGATGTGTTGGAGTCTGCGCTTCAGGAACCGGGACTTTCGGTGTACACCAGCCGCCTGCCGCAAATGGGATTGGTCTTCTTTAATCTCAACAACCCGGCAGTTGGCTTCTTGCAGGATGCGAAAGTCCGCCGCGCGCTCATGTTGGGACTGAACCGCACGGTGATCGTCTCACACATCCTCAAAGGACAAGCCATTGTTGCGGATAGCCCCATCCTGCCGGGGTCGTGGGCGTATTACGATGAGATCGAAAAATTCCCATATGACCCTGAAGCCGCGATCCAGATTTTGAACAAGGAAGGCTATGTCTTCACCGCGGGCAGCAGCATTCGCTCGAAGGATGGGCAGTCGCTTTCGTTCACCCTCGTCCACCCGGATGATGCCATTCACACCCAGATCGCTGCCGCCATTCAAGGGGACTGGGCATTGATCGGTGTGGAATTAAAATTACAAGCAGTGCCCTATGCCTCGCTTGTGAACGATTACCTCGCCGCACGGAATTACGAAGCCGCCCTCGGTGACTTGAACACATCCCGCACACCAGACCCGGACCCATATCTCTTCTGGCATCAAGCCGAAGCCACAGGCGGACAGAACTATTCGCAGTGGGATAACCGCACAGCGAGCGAGTTCCTCGAAACCGCCCGCACCGCCGCAGACTTTAACGAGCGCACCCGCCTGTATAAAAATTTCCAAGTGGTGTTCGCCAAGGAATTGCCATCCCTGCCGCTGTATTACCCCGTCTATTCGTATGGCGTGGATGCGCAGGTACAGGGTGTGCAGGTCGCGCCGATGTATGACGTCAGCGACCGACTGGCTTTGATTAATGAATGGTATCTGGTGACGCGCCGCGCTCTTGAAGAGCAGGCGACGGCTGAACCCGCTGGTACACCGTAACAAACGCAGACCCTTAAGTGATGCGCTCTAGCCGCCGTCCCCGGCGGCGAGGACGCCGCCTAGAGCAAAATAAAAGGAGTTTCATCATGTCTGATTCTCAGAAAGCTGTTGAGTATGTCCGCTCGAATAGCGAGAGATTTTTGAACGAGTTGAAGGAACTGGTTGCCATCCCTTCGATCTCAACCTTGGATGAAAACAAGCCGGACGTGCAGCGTGCGGCAGAGTGGGTGGCTGCCCAGTTGCGTTCCATCGGCATGGATAACGTGAAGATCATGCCGACTGCTTTGCATCCCGTCGTTTATGGCGAGTGGATGGGGGCGGGCAAGTCCGCGCCGACGGTGATGATCTACGGTCATTATGACGTCCAACCCGTCGACCCGCTGGAGCTTTGGACGACTGACCCATTCAAGGCGGAGGTGCGAGGCGATTATCTTTTCGCGCGCGGAACGTCTGATATGAAGGGTCAGGTCGTGGCGTCCATCAAGGCAGTCGAAGCCATCATGAAGACCGATGGAAAACTGCCGGTCAACATCAAATGGATGGTGGAAGGCGAAGAAGAGATCGGCTCGGAACATCTCGGCGATTTCATCAAGGCAAACAAGCAACTGCTTGCCTGTGATTTTTGTTTGAACCCCGACGCGGGCATGATCGCTGCCGACAAGCCGACTATTACAACCGGCTTACGCGGTCTCGCGTATTTCGAATTGCGCGTCTTCGGACCCGATAAAGATTTGCACTCTGGTCTCTTCGGTGGCACGATCCATAACCCTGCCCAGGCGTTGATCGAACTCATCGCGGGCATGCACGATAAAAATGGAAAGATCACCCTGCCAGGTTATTACGACAAGGTGCGCAAGTTAAGTAAGAAGGAACGTGAAGATTTCAAACGCCTGCCCACAACGAATAAAGATTTGATTCGAATGACAGGCGTGCCTGCTCTGTGGGGCGAACCGCAGTTCATTCCTGCTGAACGCACCGGTGCGCGCCCGACACTTGAAGTGAACGGTTTACTTTCCGGCTTCACGGGGCAAGGCTCGAAGACCGTTCTGCCTGCGTGGGCGATGGCAAAAATTTCCTGCCGCCTTGTGCCCGACCAAACCCCCGAAGAAACAGAAAAGCAATTACGCGCTTATCTCAAAAAGAACGCGCCCAAGACCATCCGCTGGGAATTGACCAACCTGCACAACGCAGGCGCGGCGCTCACCAATGCAGACTCTGCTGGAGTGAAGGCACTGGCGAAGGCGCTCGAAACCGTGTGGGGCAAGCGTCCATACTTCAAGCGCGAAGGCGGCTCGATCGGCTCGGTTGTGCTGTTGCAAAATTACATCGGCGCGGATTCGCTCCTCACCGGTTTCGGCTTGCCCGATGACAACGTCCACTCGCCGAATGAACGCCTGCACTTGCCCACCTGGTATAAAGGTATTGAAGCCTTTACTCACTTTTTTTACAATTTCTAATAAGGAAGAAAGAAAACCTGACAGGTCTTCAAGACCTGTCAGGTTTTAAAAATAATTATGGAAGATCGAATCATCACTTACGGCGGTCAAGCCGTCATCGAAGGCGTCATGATGCGCGGGCAGAAAGCCTTCGCCGTTGCCATGCGCGCACCCGATGGCAACATCGTCATCCACACCGAGAAACTTGCGAATGTCTATCGCTCCGGCATTACCAAAGTCCCTTTTTTGCGCGGGGTCATTTTGTTATGGGATGCGCTCGGACTGGGCATGCGTGCTTTGACGCTTTCCGCGAACACCCAAACGGGCGAGGATGAAAAACTGGAAGGACCGGCTCTTTATCTGACGTTGGGCTTGTCTCTCGCCTTTGGCATTGGACTCTTCTTTTTGCTTCCTGCCGGTATCGGCGGCTGGGTGGAACATTTGCTCGCTCCCGCTTCGGGCACGAATGGAGGCGCCCTACCTTTGCTCGTTCAAACATCGGTCTCTGCCGGTTCTTCCTCCGGGGTTTGGATCGGGAACCTGGTGGAGGGCATTCTGCGTTTGTTGCTCCTTATCGGATATATCTGGGGGATCGGCTTTATGCCTGATATTCGGCGTGTCTTTCAATATCACGGCGCGGAACACAAGACCATCAACGCCTTCGAAGCGGGCGCGGAGCTGACGCCCGAAGTGGTGGCGAAATATCCCATCGAACATCCGCGCTGCGGCACGGCATTTTTGTTGACGTTGGTCTTGCTGTCCATTCTCGTGTTCACGGCATTGGGTCCCATGCCCATTCTGTGGCGGCTGGTCACCCGCATTCTGTTCATCCCCATCCTTGCAGGGATTGCGGTTGAATACATTCGTTGGACAGCGAACCATTTGACCAACCCCGTCGTGAAACTGCTTATCAAGCCCAATCTGGCATTGCAGTTGCTCACCACCCGTCCGCCCGACTTGGAAATGCTGGAAGTGGCAATCGCTTCGTTCCAGTCCATGCGCAAGGCAGAGACTGAGATAACGTAGCGTTTGGTTTTCGTAGAGCAAGAGACGGGTTCACGCCCGTCTCTTTTTATTTTTCCTTCATTTTGGTTTGATAGCATTGAAACATGAAAAAATGGATAGGGTCAAAATGGTTTTGGGGTGCAATTTCAGGTGTGCTTATCGTCATTGTGGGGACATACATTATTGCCATGCTGGGGCGACCGCCTGCCTTCCCAACAAAATATGAACTGTATAAAGGTGTTACTTATCATCGGCTCGTCCGTTATGTGCCGCATTCGATGATCGCACATGTGATCGTCATTGACCGAAAAACGGCGGAGGCAAGCTTTCTGGTCACGCCTCCAGATCAGGTCGAAGGCGGAACCGCGAAGGCGCGCACTACGTCCGAATTCCTGGAGGAGTTCGGGGTGCAGATCGCCGTCAACGGCGATGGATTCTTCCCGTGGTGGTCTCACAGCCCAGTGGACTATTATCCGCACCGCGGCGACCCGGTCACGCCGCAGGGCTTTGCATCTTCATTTGGAGATGTTTACGCCGACGGTTTACAAGACCCGCGCCCTGAACCGACGTTGTACGTCAGCCGCCGCAACGAATTGACCTTCAATCTGCCGCCGAACAAAATACATCATGCTTTATCCGGTGATCGCATGTTGATTCTTGGTGGCGAGATCGTACAGGATTTAAACGATACGATCCTGCATCCCCGCACGGCGATTGGCATCAACCGCAATGGACGGTATGTCATTCTCGTTGTTGTAGATGGACGCCAGCCCTTTTATAGTTCCGGCGCGACATTTCAGGAACTTGCCGAATTGTTGAAAGATTTTGGCGCTTATTTTGCGATGGCATTGGATGGCGGCGGCTCATCCACGCTCGTAGCGCAGGGGGAAAATGGAGGAGCGGTGGTCTTGAACTCTCCCATCGATAATTACATTCCGGGCCGTGAACGCCCGGTGGCTAATCACTTTGGGGTTTTTATTGATCCATGAAGGCAAGCCGTTGAGGAAAAGAATATGCTTTTGTGTTCAAGACCCGCTTCATAAGGAAGCGGGTCTTTTATCTTAAACCGATATTGCAATAAAGGCGTGCTGATAATCGCAACTATTTTGCAACATCGCGGCAACCCACCTGCAACGCATATTGTTTTATTGCACTAATAGAATGTAATTGGCTTTTAAGTTTTATTTCATTATTGAAACCGCCGCTCGCGGCAGTTTGGAGGAAATACGTCATAAACATGTCTCTTGTACCCAGGCTTACCCCGCCTTGCATAAAACCCTGATTCGAAAAGGAGAATACGATGAAGTTAAAGAATTTGATCCGTGTTGCGATGTTGATCGCAACCATTGCCAGCGTGTTTGGCATGACCCCTCAGGCGTACGCCCAGGGAAACGCCACCAACTATCTTGGCGCGCAGATCATTATCCGCAGCACCACCTTCTGGGATGCCGTCTTCAACGGAACGGTGAATGCGAATCGTTATGAACGCTGGTCGCTCCAGCTTGTAGAAACCGAGAACTTCACGGTTTCGGTTATCACCACCTCCGGCACCCTCACGCCCGACATCTATTTGTTGGATGCCAATGAAAACCAGATCGCGGTGGCAAATGGCACACTTTCAAACGCCGTGCTCACAACCAACCAGCCCGCCGGGGACTATTTCATTCAAATCCAGCCTCACTCCGGTGAAGGCACCTATCTCATGGAAATCACCCGTGTGGAACAGGTCGTTGAACCGACGGCTTCCATTGTGTTGAACCCTGCCGTTATTTCGGTCGGCGGCACTGCTACTGGGACGATGATGTTGAGCAATGTCCCAACGGGAGGCTATTCCAGCGCTGAATTCACCTGCACATATAACCCCGCTCTGATTCAGATCAGCAACATCACGGATGCCGGTCTCTTCGGCTCCGACCCCGCCACCGCCATCAACGGACCCGCAAACGGCTCCTTCGTCTTTGCCGTAGCCGGCAGTAACGGACAGCGCGCCACAGCGGACGGCGCCGTCTTCACCTTCACGGTTACTGCCCTTGCCGCTGGTCAGGCAGAAATCAATTGTGTGGTGCGTGTTTCCACTGGCGGCGCATTGACCACCATTGCATCCGCGCCGGTAACGCTGACCATCGAAGAGCTGCTTGCCACTCTGAATGGGACTGCCCTTGCGACCAAGACCGTCACTGTCACCCTATATAAGCAGGACACGACTGTTCAAACCACAGCCACTGCGGATGCCAACGGAAATTTTACGATGACGGCTCCGGCAGGCACTTACACGGTTGTCGCATCGGCACCCGGATTCCTAAAAGCCCAGGGCAGCCCGGTCCTCACCGCTGGTGCCACCAAGACCATGCAGACGATCTCCCTGCTCGCCGGTGACATCGACGACAACAATGTGATCGACCAGTTTGATGCCCTCACCATTGGCATGAACTACAACCTCGCCGCCCCCGCCGCAGCCGACTTGAACAACGACGGAACGATCAACGTTCTCGACCTTGAACTTCTCGCAGCCAACTATCGTGAGACCGGTCCTCTCGCCTGGCAGTAAACACCCGGCAATGCAAGGACGCGCCGATATCCATCGGCGCGTCCTCCCACGGAGACTACAATGAAAAAATTTGCACTGACCCTCGTCGCACTTATCTGCCTTTTTGTTGTCATTCCAGTAAAGGCGCAATCGGCGGAATCCATTTGGATCACCGTCAGCACGAACAGCTTCAAAACAGGCGAGACCGTCATCGTCACAGTGAACGGCGCCTCGGCTTCGCCCATTCAAGGTATCACCTTCCAGATCAGATTCGACCCGGCATGCCTTCAACCTGTCAACGCCGCCAGCCCCGTCCCTGGCATGAACGGGCTTTCCCTCCCGCAGCTTAGCGGGCTTGTCGATGCATCCTTTGCAAGCACCACTCCCCAGATCGCAAACGGTGTATTGGCAGAGGTGCGTTTTATCACCCTCGGCGCCTGTCAGACCAATATTACTCTCGAAAGCGCGGCGCTGGTTATAAAAAATGAATCCGGTTTTGCCGCGCCTCTTCCAGGCGTTTCAATGGGAGAGAAGACGGTGACTCTCGCTGTCAGTGCGGAGAAGGGGACCTCACAGGATGCGCCGCTGCTTGGGACCCCGCTTCCTCTCGGTGCCGAGCCTGATCCTTCCAATTCATCCTCTCTCCCCGCCGGAACCGCGGTCATCCTCGCCGTTATTGGTGTGCTTTTGCTTGTTGGCATCTTCGTTCTCGTTCGCATCCTGCGCGGAGAAGGCACACACGGCTAATTTTGAGTTTGGATGCCGCCTGTTCGATAGGATAAAGCTATGAAAATTAAACCGTCCACCAGGGTTATTCTTGTTATCACGATCTTTCTCATCGCGATTCCAGCGAGCGTACTTGCAAGCACCGCCCCGCCGGTGGACATGTTCCAATTGCCTTGGGAACAGGGCAGAGCTTGGTATCCGTATGATGGTCTTGATAACGGCTTCAGGCGCTCCACCGGCAGCCCGCATTACTACAACAACGGCGGCGCATTAGATTTTGCTCCTCGAGCGCAGATGACCATCGGCGAAGACACTTCGAACGATTGGGTAACTGCCGCCGCTGCGGGAACTGTCTATCAAGTGGGTTCCTGTTTTATCAAGATCGATCATGGTAACGGCTGGACCACCGAATACTGGCATTTGGATAACATTCAGGTGACGCTGGGTAACAAAGTCAGCCGCAACCAAAAACTGGCGATCATCCACAATAACAAAGACCAGCAAGTATGTATCGGGAATGAATACCCGGGTCCGCATTTGCATTTTGTGTTCCGCCCCAGGGTGCTCGATACCCGCTTTGCCGGGTGGACTGTCAATTACAACATTTTCACGAACATCACCACCTTTACGAAAAGCGGACAGACGGTTGGCAGACTCCAGCCGTTGATGAACATTCCTGACCTGCAAGTTGTCAACCGCGGCATCCTCGATTGGAATATCAACTATGAAGGCAATGTGGATGCCTATCGCCAGGAACGCTGGTCGCTGATGCTGATCGAGGATGCGAAGTTCGAGATCACAGTCAGCCCACAAGGGATTGGGCTTGTCCCCGTCATTGTGTTGTTGGATGCGAACAGCAATGAGATCATGCGCGCCAATGGCACCTTGAGCACCACCCAGCCTGCCGGCTTTTATTACGTGGACATCCGCTCTGAGGCGGGGACAGGGTACTATAACTTGATCGCCACCAAAATCGAATCGGGCGGCGCAACGGTCACTCCATCACCGACGGCAACCGAGACTGGAACCCCAACGCCTACGGGAACGTTAATTGCTACTGAAACGCCCACCCCTACACTGACCGTCACCGAGACCCCGACTGCGACGTTTACCCCGACTGGAACGCTTGATATAACCCAGACTTCTGTGGCTGCTACATTGACTGCAAATGCCGCCGACTTAACCGCTACTGAAAATGCTGGCAACGCCGGTACCCAAACAGCGATTGCTCTGACCCAAACGGCGAACGCGGCGGACTTGACCGCTACAGCGAATGCTGGCAATGCTGGCACCCAAACGGCGATTGCTCTTACCCAAACAGCGAACGCCGCAGACTTAACCGCTACTGCGAATGCTGCTACTCAAACGGTAATTGCTCTGACGCAAACCGCAAATGCCGCGACCTTGACCGCCACTGCTGATTCAGCGACTCAAACTGCGATTGCAGCTACCCAAACGGCAAATTCTGCCACACAAACAGCCATAGCTGCCACACTAACGGCGACCTCTGACGCCGCAACGCAAACTGCGATTGCCGCGACACAAACAGCGAATTCTGCCACCCAAACAGCAATTGCTGGCACTCTTACTGCAACAGCGGATGCCGCTACACAAACTTCGGTTGCCGCTACGTTGACTGCTAATCCCGACATCCTGACGGCAATCGCGGCTACCCAAACTGCCAATGCCGCTACGTTGACGGCTGAGCCTGGGATTCAAACCGCGATTGCCGCCACTCAAACTGCCAATGCCTTGACCATGACCGCGGCAGCCACAACGCCGACGGTGACGGTGACAACCACAAGCGTACCCACGCCAACAGGTCCTTATGTTCTGGTGGATGTGATTCAATCTACGCTCACCTTCAACCAAACCAGCCTGGTGAACGTCAGCTTGAACAACGTACCGCCCGAAGGCTATACCAGCGTAGAATTCGTTTGTACCTACGACCCTGCCATTGTGGAAGTCAGTAATATTCTTGCCGCAGAACTCTTCGGTTCCGACCCTGCCTCTGCCTTAAGCGGTCCGCAAAACGGGCAGTTCATTCTCGCCATTGCTGGCAGCAACGGACGCAAAGCAACTTCCAGTGGAACTGCCTTCACTTTCTCCGTGCGCGGCTTGCAAGCCGGTCAGACGACCGTCCAATGTACGGCACGTGTTTCGATGGGGCAGGGCAGCCTGCAATCCATTGACTACATCCCGGATGTTGTAACCGTCCTCGATGCGAATGCGACATCCACGCCGACCCAGCCGACTATGGCATTCGTTACTGGGCAGGTAATCGCCAGCAAACCCGTCACCATTCAGTTGTTCGATGCAGGCAATGTTTTGGTTGTATCTCAAGCCGCGAATCCAGACGGAACGTTCAATATTCCACTAACCGATGGCACATACACCATCATCGCCTCGGCGCAAGGCTTCCTCAACGCTCAGGGTTTTGTGACCCTCACCAATGGAGCCATCACTACGATGCAAACCGTCAGCCTGCCCGCCGGTGACATCGACGGCAACAGCGTGATCGACCAGTTCGACGCCCTCACCATCGGAATCAACTACAACGCCTCCATCCCCGCCGCAGCGGATCTCAACAACGATGGCGTGATCAACGTCCTCGACCTTGAATTGCTGGCGGCGAATTACAGATTATCTGGCGCGCTTGCCTGGCAATAAACAAAATGCTCTGGCGGGGGCTTAGCCCCCGCCAGAGCGGAAATACAAGGCGTAGGGGCGAGGTTTCCTCGCCCTCATAGTATTCAAAATTCTATTTCCCC
>JACPVC010000137.1 GCA_016191955.1 Chloroflexota bacterium | reverse complement strand
TGGCGTGATTGAGAGCGGCTGCAAACAAATTGTGACCCAGCGGCTCAAACTGCCTGGCGCACAATGGCATTTGGATGGCGCTGTTTTGACCGCCAAAGCGCGTACCGCCTGGATGAGCGGTGATTGGCAAAAACTCGTCTCGGCCCGCTCTCTTTTGCCTCTCGTTGCCTGACAACCTTTGCTTGCACACATCGCTCAGGGTGACACACTTTTTTGGGCTTTAGACTGTTTTCCGTCACCGAGGCTAATCTTCCATTCGTGCTTTGCTTTGCCTGATTTTCTTGACCTCGCCCCGCTTCTTCTTCTCTTTGATTCTTTCTTCTTTCGAAGCCTTCGTCGGCTTGGTCTTGTGACGTGTTTTGGGCTTCTCGCCTGCCTTGCGGATCAGCTCATAGAACTTCGCCAGAGCATCCTCTCGATTCGCCTCTTGTGTGCGGAAGCGCTTCGCTTCGAGGATGAGAACGCCCTCAGCGTTGACTCGTTTTCCGGCAAGCTGAATCAGCCGTCCTTTTAAGTCTGAGCCGAGCGACGGGGAATGGAGCACGTCAAAGCGCAGTTGCACCGCCGTCGCCACCTTGTTCACATTCTGTCCTCCCGGTCCCGATGCGCGGATATATTCCAGCGTGATTTCGTTATCGAGTCGTTTCATGCTCTAAATTATAAACAACAAAAAGCCCCTCTCCCGTTTTCTGGGACGTGTGCCCGAAAGGGTAGAGGGGTTGGAGTGAGGGTGAAGTTAGAACATCAACGCATTGACCTTATCAATCATTGCGTGGTTGGGGCGCAGATCGGTTTCGGTCAGGCGGTTGAGGGGCGTATCCACAAGATCGTAGATGTCGGTGAGGGCGGGCTTAGTAGTGTTGACATAGATCAAGCCGGTCAGCAGCCAATTGTTCTGCTGGGCTTCTTCGAGCGCATGCAGAGCCTGGAAGCGGTTGGTGGGGTCGTAGCCCTTTTCGAGATTCTTGAGGATGACGGTGGAGCCATCGTGCATGGCAACTTCGCGCACTTCGCCTTCCATCATTTCCTGTTCGAGCATGATCTCGCTGCGCGGGGCGATGTAGGAAATTTCGTGCAGGGGTTCTTCGTGGTCCTTGCCCCAGGCATACGAGTGATAGGCATTTTCCTGGTTGTTGAAGGTCACACACGGGCTGATGATATCGAGCACGGCGATACCCTTATGTGAAAAGGCAATCTTGAGAAGTTCCTTCACCTGCTTAGGGTTGCCTGCGAAAGAACGCGCCACAATGGTCGCATTGGAGATCAAAGCCTCCATACAAATGTCGACCGGCATGTAGGGATTCTCGCCTTGCTTTTTCAGGTGCAAACCTTTTTCGGCGGTGGCGGAGAACTGACCCTTGGTCAGACCATACACGCCGTTGTTTTCCACGATGTACACCATGTTGACGTTGCGGCGCATGGCGTGCTTGAATTGACCCATGCCGATGCTGGCGCTGTCGCCGTCACCGGAGACGCCGATGCCCTTCATATGTGCATCGCCGAACAACGCGCCCGTCGCAATGGACGGCATACGTCCATGCAGGGAGTTGAAGCCGAAGCTGCGGTTCATGAAATAAGTCGGTGATTTGGATGAGCAGCCGATGCCGGAAAATTTGATGACATCTTCAGGCAGCACACTCATTTCGTACATGGCGCTGATGATCTGGTTCGAGATCGAGTTATGTCCGCAGCCCTGGCACAGGGTGCTGGGTGCGCCGCGGTAATCATTTTTGCTCAAGCCGGCAGCATTCACATTCGCGGGTGCGCCAGCCATGGGAAGTGTTTCAGTCATAGTCTTTTACTCCTTTTGTCTTCTGTCATTGCGAGGAGTGTTCTTTGGTCTCGTAATGACAAATTTGCTCTACTTCTTCTTTGACTTGGCAGCGGTTTTCTTGACAGCTTTCTTCCCTTTCAGGGACGATGTAACCGGAGCCGCCTTTGCCTTCACCGCAATTTTCTTCGCCTTGGTCTGTTTACTGTTCACTGTCTTCTGTTTACTGCTCACTGGCTCGTATTTGGCAAGGATGCCTTCACGGACCCATTTCGCTGCTGCGGGCAAACCGTCATGATAGGTAACAGATTTGAACTTCGTCGCATACTGCGGATATTCCGTATACAGGATTTGCAGCAACTGTCCATCGCGGTTCATTTCGACCACGAAGACCTGGTCATATTTTTCGATGAACGCATCCACTTCTTTAGTGAAAGGGATGGCGCGCAGGCGCAGGAGTTCAGACTTGATGCCGTTTTCCTGTTCGAGTTGAGCTTGGGCTTCAAAGATCGCATTTTCAGTGGAGCCGAAAGCGATGATGCCGACGGTGGCGCCCTTCTTTTCATGCAACACCGGAGCAGGCACATATTGCTTGGCAGTGATCTGCTTGTGCGCAAGGCGCTCCATGTTCTTTATGTAAATGCCGGAGTCTTCTGTGTACTTGGCATATTCGTCGTGACCCGTTCCGCGGGTGAAGTAGGAGCTGAGCGGATGCTTGTTGCCCGGAATGGTGCGGTAGGGGATGGCGTCGCCATCCTTATCCAGATAGCGCCCCCAATTGCCTTTGATCTCTTCGAGGTCTTTCTCCCAAAGTATTTTGCCGCGGTCCATCGGAGTTTCAGGATATTGGAAAGGCTTGCTCATCCACTGGTTCATACCCATGTCGAGGTCGCTCAACACAAACACAGGGGTTTGGAGGCGTTCGGCGATGTCGAAGGATTTCCAGCCGAACTCAAAGCACTCGTACACGTCACCGGGCAGGAGGATCACAGAGTGTGAGTCGCCGTGACCGATAAAGGCGGTAAAAGTCAAATCGCCTTGTGAGGTGCGGGTGGGCAAACCGGTGCTCGGACCGATGCGCTGAACATCCCACACCACAACCGGTACTTCGGCGTAGTACGCCAAACCTGCAAACTCGGTCATCAACGAAAGTCCCGGACCCGAGGTCGAGGTCATCGAGCGCAAACCAGACCAACCTGCGCCAATCGCCATGCCAAGCGCGGCGAGTTCGTCTTCCGCCTGAACAACGGCGTAGGTGTGTTTGCCGTCTTCGCGTTTGCGAAGGACGGGCAGGTAATCATTCAAAGCTTCAGCGAGAGAGGAAGCGGGGGTGATGGGATACCAGCCGGCAAATTGAACGCCGCCAAAAATGGAGCCGATGGCAGCCGCAGTGTTTCCGTCTGCCATGATTAAGCCTTCGGTCTTATCCATCGATTCGAGTTGGAAGGGGTCTTTCTTTTCAAGGTTGGTGGCAGCCCAATCGGCGCCGGCTTTCAGGGCGTTGAAGTTCATGTCGATCGGCTTTTGCTTGCCCTTGAAGTGGAAGGTCAACGCGGCGCGGATGGTTTCAAGGTCGATGCCAATCACTTGCGCAAGCACGCCCACGTAGACCATGTTGCCGACCAGTTCGCGGTAATCGCTGGGGACGTTTGGGTCATTCTTGACGATGGACTTGATCGGCATCGGGTAGATGGCGATGTCCACGCGGGTGATGGGCTGCTTGATATCGTCGGCGTAGAAAAAGGCTCCGCCCGGCGTGACAGACGCGAGGTCCTTTGCGAACGAATCGGGGTTCATCGCGATGACGATATCGCTGGTTTCCTTCCGCGCGATAAATCCATCTTTATTTACGCGGATGGTATACCACGTAGGCAGACCCTGAATATTGGAAGGAAACAGGTTCTTGCCAGAGACGGGGATACCCATCTTGAAGATGGAGCGCAAAATGGTGTTATTGGCGGTCGAACTGCCGGAACCGTTCTTCGTGCCAACGGTGATCGAAAAATCGTTCACTATCTTGTTCATGGAACTCCTCAAAATTTATGTCGTTGCGAGCTGCTCTTTGGCGAAGCAACCTCCCACTTAACTAGGGATTGCTTCGACGGAAGATCGCCGTCTCGCAATGACATGAGATTACGGACGATGATACAAAAGGTCGGTATGACGCACGAGCGCCTCGTACCCAACCTCGAACTTGCCACTACAAATTGACTCGACCATACGCTGATGGTATTGCCACACTTCTTGCAAGTACTCATAGCCGCCAGCGAACACGTTCAAGCCGACAGCTTCATACGCTTCCCAATACGCCTC
>JACPVC010000046.1 GCA_016191955.1 Chloroflexota bacterium | reverse complement strand
TCCCTTGTTCCGCCGCGTGAAGCGGAATTGATGGAGATGGAAGCTTACGCCGAGAAGAACGGATTCCCCATTATCGGTCCCGCCTGCGGACATTACTGCTACCAACTGGCGCGGATGATGAAGGCAACATCTGTGTTCGAGTTGGGTTCCGGGTATGGCTATTCCACGGCGTGGTTTGCCAAGGCTGTTCGTGAGAATGGGGGCGGGATCGTGCATCACACCGTCTGGGAGGAGGAACTATCTGAAAGGGCACTCAGCCACCTCGTCAGATTGGGAAGCGCGGATGTAGTCCAGTTCCATATCTCGGAGGCGGTGGAAGCATTGAGGAAAACGGAAGGTCCGTTCGATATCATCTTCAACGACATTGATAAGGAGGCGTATCCCGCCTCGCTGCCGGTCATCAAGGAAAAATTACGCAGCGGCGGTTTGCTCATCATCGATAACATGCTCTGGCACGGGCGCATCTTCGACGCGAAGGATAATTCTCCTGCCACGCGCGGTGTGCAGGAGTTTACAAAACAGATTACAAACGACCCCGATTGGATCGTCTCGCTCACGCCGATGCGCGATGGCATTATCGTGGCGTATAAAAAATAAATTCGTAGGGGCGGGGTTTTCCCGCCCCGGTTACGAGGAACCATGACCAATTTCAACATCATCCCAGACCGCCGCAAGATTTTCAACAAAAACAAATGGACCTGGTACGACAAAGACATTCTGCCCATGTGGGTGGCAGATATGGATTTCCCCGCGCCCAAACCGATCCTGGATGCTTTGCATAAGCACTTGGATCATGGTGTTTTAGGATACGAAATTCCGGGCAGGGTTTTGCAGGAGACAGTTTCTGCGCGTATGGAGCGCCTGTACAAGTGGAAGGTCCAGCCGGAAGCGGTGTTGACTGTGACCGGCATCGTCAGCGGGTTCAGTGTGGCGGCGCGTGCGTTCTGCTCGCCGAAGATGGGTGTGGCGATCCAGACACCGGTGTATAACGAGTTCCATGAGGTGAAGAACAACGTGGGAATTCCGCAAATCGATATCCCATTCGTGAAGAGTGTGAAGAAAAATATTCTGACCTACGAGATCGATTGGGACTTATTCGAGAAGCGCGTCAAGAAGGCGGGCATTTTCCTGCTGTGCAATCCGCATAACCCGCTGGGCATCATTTTCTCGCGCAATGAACTCACCCGCATGGCGGAGATTTGCATCAAGCATGATGTCGTTATTGTTTCAGATGAAATTCATTCCGAGCTTTTATTGGATGGCAACAAGTTCATACCGATGGCAAAACTCTCGCGCGAGATCGAGAAGCATGTCATTACACTGATTGCCCCGTCGAAGACCTTCAACGTCCCTGGTCTGTTCTGCGGCTTTGCCATCATCCCGAACAAAGAGTTGCGTGACCGTTATGAAAACGAATTGAATCATCTGCGTTTGCACGTTGCCAGCCCAGGTCTACATGCTGCGCAAGCTGCCTTCTCCGGCAAGTGTGACAGTTGGTTGGCTGAACTGAATCGCTACCTCACCGGCAATCGCGATTTTCTCGTTAATTATGTCACTAAGAATTTGCCAAACGTCCGCACTACGATACCCGATGCAACCTACCTCGGCTGGCTGGACTTTACCCAAACTGCCATCGATGGATCGCCTTACGAGTTCTTCTTGAAGGATGCCAGGGTCGCTGTTAGCGAGGGGAAGATTTTTGGCAAAGAAGGTGCCGGACATGTCCGTATCAACTTCGGCACATCACGCGCAATCTTGAAAGAAGGGTTGGATAAGATGAAGAGGGTAATGGAGGCATTGTGATTTTGCAAAAGAGTGGGATAAAAATATCCCAAAAAGCGATTGAGGCTTTACTCCATAATGCCATGTGGCGCGACATGACTACTGCTCGTCGCACTATTCTTCTTCAAATCTTGTGGAATGAACCGCGCCTTGTATTGGATGCGATCCATCTATATGAAATAAATTTCGCCAAAGTATTAGACGTTATCGGAAATAACTTATATGCCACCGTCCCGAAGGTTTGAGCGAGTAAATTTAATGCCGAATAACAACCTTCGGGACGTTTTTTTCTAATTACCGATAACGTCTATTGGACTATTGTTCTTAAACAAAAAGACGGATGGGGATCACCCATCCGTCGGACGAACTACTTCTTGGGAAGGTGGCGAAGAATGCAGCCTTCCTTTCGTTAGGGGAACGTCTGGTGCTAAAGCAAAACTCACACTCCGACCAGCTTATGGCGTATCGCCCTTCCCTTCGGCTTCTGTTTTAGGTGGTGTTTCTATCGCAACCTCC
>JACPVC010000142.1 GCA_016191955.1 Chloroflexota bacterium | reverse complement strand
TTTCAAACCCTTTTTTGCCGCGAATTTCGCGAATTCACACTGATTTTAAAACCAATTCGCGAAAATTCGCATAATCCGCGGCTGAAGCTCTTGTTTCTTTGGCTTGGAACGGCGATCCCTTTCCGTCGTGGCTTTACTCAGGATGACATGGTAAGCATTTCCAAATTAAGCCATCCCATTAGGAACCAGAATCCACCGGGCGGTGTACTCCTGTAAACCAACATGTACTGGAGGTTAATATGTTTACCCGTTCCCGTATTTTGCTTGGGATGGCGTTGCTGCTGTCCCTTATCCTCGTCCCCTCCGTCTTTGCGGGCGGATGGGCAGTCGTCACCCTGGATGAACTGCCGGTCAATGCCACAGCAGGCGAACCGCTTACGGTTGGATTCACTGTCCGCCAGCATGGCAAAACGCCGCTGGGCGGGCTTTCTCCAACCGTCACATTCACATTACCAAAAGAGGAACAATTCGCCGTCACTGCCGAAGAAGACGGGGATGAAGGGCATTATTCCGCCACGGTTACCTTCCCGAAAGAAGGCGAGTGGGAATGGTCCATTGAAGCATTCACGATGAATCAACCGATGCCAACGATCAGTGTTGCAGCCTCATCACTGGCACCATCGACTGCCAAAAGCGAGCCTGTTCCTTATATGTTGATTCTGCGAACGCTGGCGTTTGGGCTTGGGTTGATCGGACTGTTCATTGCCTTGCGAAAGAAGACTCGCATAGCGATCGCTTTCACAGCGATCTGCCTGGCGGTTGGACTCGCTTCCTTCATACCGGTATCAACCGTCCCGAAGGTGGAGGCGCAAACCAATTTGTCATCCCAACCCGCAGGCGAGTCATCCATTTCGCAAGTGGAGTTGGGCCGCAGGTTATTCATTGCCAAAGGCTGCATCACTTGTCACGTTAACAGTAAGGTAGGTTCGGCTGATTATTGGACGATTGAAATGGGCGCTCCCAATTTGACGAGTTTCACTGCCAGCCCGGAATATCTGCGAATGTGGCTGGCGGATCCAAAGTCGGTCAAGCGATTGACTGAGATGCCAAACTTGAAATTGAGCGAAACGGAGATCGAGGCATTGATCGCGTTCATCAGTTCGAAATAGTGTGGTTGCGTTGCAGCGGACGGGAGCACTCAAAGTCTGTTAGTAGTTTGGCTCAAGCCGCCGTCCTTTGCGAAGCATCCTGTGGACGGCGGCGTTCTGCGAGTAAATCCTTCGCCGA
>JACPVC010000141.1 GCA_016191955.1 Chloroflexota bacterium | reverse complement strand
TTCAAACCCTTTTTTGCCGCGAATTTCGCGAATTCACACTGATTTTAAAACCAATTCGCGAAAATTCGCGTAATCCGCGGCTGAAGCTCTTGTTTCTTTGGCTTGGAACGGCGATCCCTTTCCGTCGTGGCTTTACTCAGCATGACATCACTTAATCTCTTATAATCGGGTGCTATGCATAAACATCACACATTCGCGGGTCTGATTTCCGGTCTCGTTGCCGCCTCGATCTGGGGCGGCATGTACGTTGTCAGCAAGGTGGTCTTGGAAGTGATCCCTCCCTTCACCTTGCTGTTGATCCGTCTCATCATGGGCGCGTTGGGATTAGGGATAGTCATTTATTTTCGGAATCGAAAAGTAAATGCGAGCGCTCAGGTGACAGTCACTTCAGAAGTGACTGTCACCTCACAGAAAATCTTCTGGAAGAGCTTCCTCGTCGGCGTTGTGGGTTATGGGATTTCGCTTGGCTTCCAATTCGTAGGGACGAAACTTTCCACCGCCTCCAACGGCTCGCTGGTGACTTCTGCCACGCCAGCCTTCGTTCTCCTCTTTGCGCCATTCCTGCTCGGCGAGAAGCCGACAACAAGACGTGTGATCGCGCTCATCCTTTCCACGTTGGGTGTGCTCGCCGTCATCGACCCGCGCACAGCGGAACTGTCGCCCTCGCTATTCTGGGGCAATATGAGTCTGCTCGCAGCGGCGCTGACGTGGGCATTGTATTCGGTGCTGGTGCGAAAAGTTTCGAAAACGCAAGACCTGCTTACCTCCAGTACCATCATGCTGCTCGGTGGGATTCCTTCCAGCATTGCCTTCTCGGTTTGGGAGGTCAACACGCAGGGCATCGGCGAGATCACACCGGGAATCATCGGTGGGTTACTCTTTCTGGGGTTCGTTTCAACCGCGCTTGCCATGTTCCTTTGGAATTATGCCTTTGCAGAATTGCCCGCCGCTGTCGCTTCGCTCACGTTCTTTGCCCAGCCCGTAGTTGGAACATTGCTAGGTTGGTTCTTCCTCTCCGAACAGATCACGCCGTTGTTCATCCTCGGTGGGATGTTGATCGGGATTGGGATCATCGTCGCTTCGAGGGAGTAGAAAGATCGAAGCGCTGAATCAAACGTCGGTTAAGAAAGAAGCGGATGCAGTCGAGTAGAGACTGCATCCGCTTTGTAAAAAGATGGAGAGGGGATTTTTAATCCAAAGTTATTTTTTGTCTGCCAGTTTGCGCGCCAGTGAAATAGTAGGGGCGCTTGCGACGGTGTGAAGCAATGCCATGTTGGGCGGGCGCTGCTCACCGATGGGGAAACCACACACCAACACCACCTGTTGCCCAGGCTTGATGCCCGACTTCAACAACACAGAGTCGACCTCAGCCAGCATATCGTCCATCGTCTTTGCATATTTCACGAGGTGTGGTTGAACGCCCCACAAGAACGCCAGTTGATTGAAGGTTTCCTGCTCAGGCGTGAAGGCGAGGATTTTCTTTGAAGGGCGCGCCTTCGACATAAGCCAGGCAGAACGACCGCGCATAGTGAAGACGGACACTGCCTGCACTTCGGGGTCGCTGGCAAGCACGTTGGACGCGCGCGCCATCGACGCCGCATCAGACTCACCCAAGCCTGCTTTTGCGTCCTGACGGCTGCCCCACTCTTTGAAATGCGACTCGGCTTCGGTGACAATACGCGACATCATCTCGACCGCCAGACTGGGATATTCACCCGAAGCCGTTTCAGCCGAGAGCATGACTGCATCGGTGCCGTCGAAGACCGCGTTGGCAACATCGGAGGCTTCGGCGCGCGTGGGTAGCGGATTCTGAATCATGGATTCAAGCATCTGCGTGGCGGTGATGACCAGTTTGGCGCGGGCATTTGCGGCGCTAATAATCATCTTTTGCAAAGGCGGCACTTGTTCAGGCGGGAGTTCCACGCCGAGGTCGCCGCGGGCAACCATCACGCCGTCCACGACTTCGAGGATTTCATCCAACTCAACCATTGCTTCGGGCTTTTCTAACTTTGCAATGAGCATTGGCTCATGTTTGCCCGCCGAAAATTCGTGAATGGCAGCCCGTACCTCGCGCACATCATTGGCGCTGCGCACGAAGGAGATCGCCACCGCATCCACGCCTTGTGAAATGCCGAAGGCGAGATCGGCTTTGTCTTTTTCGGTGAACCCGGCAATGCGGAGTTTGACGCCAGGCAGGTTGATGCCCTTGTGAGAGGACAACGCCCCACCCACTTTGACGGTCGCATGCACCTGCCTGCCCTCTGCCGAGGTGACTTGAAGCGCCAGGCGGCCATCGTCCAGTAAAAGCTTATCGCCCTTTTGGACGGAGTCGAACAACTCGCGGAAATCCACGGGAATCAACTGGCAGCCGTTTTGAGGCGGCGTATCCTGAGTGGCATACAGGCAAACGTCCTCCTCGGCGGAAAGTTGAAGGGGTACTTCCAATCTACCGACGCGGATTTTGGGTCCCTGCAAGTCTTGCAGAATGCCAACCGGCATGTTGAGTCGTTTCGACACTTCGCGAATTCGCGCTACGCGCACCTTGTGCTGGTCGTGTGTACCGTGGGAGAAATTCAAACGGGCGACGTTCATGCCCGCCTTGATCAGGGATTCCAGCGCCTCTTCTGAATCTGAGGCGGGACCGATCGTGGCTACAATTTTTGCGTTACGCATGGTATATCTTCTTTCTATCAATAATAAATTTGTTCTGCGTTGAAATAAGTCAAGCGCAAACCCGTTGAAGTTGAACAGCGGGGTATTCTGTGTGTAAAAGCGCCCCGATGATAGGTTCAAACCCTGGGAATGTCAAGCGAGGGTAATTATTATCAGGTTAACAAAAAAACGGACGTGGAGTTACGGTATTCTCCACGTCCGTTTTCTCGCGATTCTCTACAAGTAGTGAAGCTCTTTCGCTTGTTTCTGCAACTCATCGTGGAATTGCGGATTCGCAACGTTAATCAACGCCTGCGCACGCTGGCGGATGGTCTTGCCGTATAAGTCGGCGATGCCGTACTCCGTCACCACATAGCGGACGTGGTTGCGGCTCGTCACCACTCCTGCGCCGTGTTTGAGCATGGCAGTGATCTTGCTGATCTGCGTGCCATCCCTCATGGTGGCGGTGCTGGGCAGGGCGATGATCGGCACGCCACCTTTGGAACGAGACGCACCGTAGATGAAGTCCAACTGTCCGCCCACGCCGCTGAAGAGTTTCGGTCCGATACTATCGGCGCAGACCTGACCGGTAAGGTCCACTTCGATGGCAGAGTTGACCGCCACCATGCGTTCGTTCTGGGCGATGATGAACGGGTCGTTCACGTACTCGGTCGGGTGCATCTCGACCATCGGGTTATCGTTCACCCATTCATAGAGTTTTCGGGTGCCCAGAATGAACCCGGCTACGATTTTGCCCGGGTGCAGGGATTTGCGCGCATTGGTCAGAACACCCATATTTACCAGGTCGATCACGCCGTCTGAGAACAATTCGGTGTGGATGCCCAGATCCTTTTTATCGACGAGGAATTTCAAAACCGCATCGGGGATCGAGCCAATGCCCAACTGCATGGTCGCACCGTCGGGAATCAACGAGGCGACATGGCCAGCGATTTGTTTGACGATCTCCGAATTACCTTCAGCCGCCATCCTATGTTCCGGGATCGGGTAATTGACTGGCACGATATGAGTTAATCGGCTCACATGAATGAAGGAATCGCCCAAGGTGCGCGGCATTTGTTCGTTCACTTCAGCGATAATGATCTTCGCCGATTCCGCCGCAGATTTGGTTAGCCCCACTTCCACGCCGAGGCTGCAAAAGCCGTGCTCATCCGGGGTCGAAACGTGGATAATCGCCACATCCACGGGCAGGATGCCGCGTTTGAACAAAAGTGGGAATTCGGAAAGCAGCACCGGGGTAAAGTCGGCGCGCCCTTCTTGAACGGCTTTGCGGATGTTCGCGCTAATGAACATGGAGTTCACGCGCAGGTGACCTTCCATCTCCGGGCTGACGTAATCCGCTGCGCCCACGGTCAACGCCTGGCAGATTTCAACATCCTGCAAATTGGGGGCGTATCCCACCAGCGCCGCCAAAAGTTTTTGAGGCACAGATACATTCCCTGTCAGAAAGATGCGGTTGCCCGATTTAACCGCCTTGACGGCTTCCTCCGCCGTGGTCACTCGTGATTGATAAGTTGAGGCGGGGTTCATTCCTTAACCTCCGCCCCGCTCAAGCGGACGAGATTGACCAGTTTGCCCTGGTGCGTATTAACCGCCGCCTCAATGGACGAATCTTTCTTCATCATTGCATCGATGCCGTTGTTGGCAATATCCGCGATAAAGGGAATGGCAGAATTCAAGAATACATGGCTAGCCGTGCGCGCCACCACGCTGGAAATATTTGGCACACAGTAATGCACCATATTCTCTTCGATAAATGTCGGGTTGTCGTGCATGGTCGGGCGCGAGGTTTCCACACAGCCGCCCTGATCAATGCTGACATCGATGATGACCGAACGCGGTTTCATGGCACGCACCATTTCACGCGTCACGACGACCGGGGCGCGTTGTCCGCTGACGAGAACGGCGCCGACCAATACATCGGCATAGGCAGTTGCCCGCTCGATATTGCGCCCAGTCGCCATCATGGTCACTACTCCCGGCAGCGTAGCATGGATGTTTTCTAAAGCTGCCATGTTTTTATCCAACACGGTGACATGCGCGCCCGCATTTCGCATGGCGCGCGCAGCCGACATCCCCACTGCGCCGCCGCCAAGGATCACCACTTCAGCGGGCGGCACACCGGGCACGCCGCTCAACATAATTCCCCTGCCGCCGCGGTTGGTTTGAAGCAGGCGCGCCGCAATCTGCGCCACCATCGCCCCACAGATCAAGCTGAACGGACGCAGGACGACGAGCTTGCCCGCCGCATCGGTGATCTGTTCATACGCCAGAGCCGTGATCTTTTTCTCCAACAGCAGGTCGATCTGGTCTTGCGATGCAGAAGCGAGGTGCAAAAAACCTGCCAGAATAGCTCCGTCTTTCAGCCATTCCATTTCCTGCTTCAACGGGCGGGAAATCTTCAACAAAAAGTCTGCCCGTCCAAAAACTTCCTGCGCAGAAAAGGCGATGCGCGCCCCGACTCGTTCATAATCCTCGTCTTTGAAACCGGCGCCCATCCCCGCTTCATGCTCAACGAAGACTTGATGCCCCAAATGGGTCAGGATCTCCACCCCAGCCGGAGATAAACCGACTCGATATTCGAACGGTCGGCTTTCTTTTGGAATTCCAATATACATAGTGCCTCCATAAAAAAATACTTGTTTACCTGTGTACTTGTTTACGGGTATACAAGTACACAGGTAAACAAGTAGACACCCCCAATAGACAACCTAGCTTACGCCATATTGAGAACTTCCCTTATTGCCGGGAGCGCCCAATCTATCGTTTCTTTATCGATCACAAGCGGCGGCGCAAAGCGGATGACGTTATCGTGCGTCTCCTTGGCAAGGATGCCTTTGCTCTTCAACGCCTCGCAGAAGCGGCGCGCTCCGCCTGCTTCGGGTTTGAGTTCCACGCCGATGAGCAGCCCTTTGCCGCGCACTTCCTTGACGTGCGGACTCGTGATCTCACTCAACTGCTCGATGAAATATTCGCCCAATTCTGCCGAGCGTTCCGCCAGTTTTTCTTCGCGCAAAACCTTCAATGAGGCACGTGCCACCGCCGCTGCAAGCGGATTTCCACCAAACGTGGAGCCGTGTTCGCCGGGGGCAAACAGCCCCAGAATGGGTTTGTCCGCGAGAACAGCAGAGACGGGGTAAAAGCCACCAGAAAGCGCCTTGCCTACGATGACAATGTCGGGGCGGACGTCTTCATGATTCGCGGCAAACAGTTTCCCGGTCCGACCGAGACCCGTTTGAATTTCATCCGAAATATAAAGCACGTTATTCTTCTTGCAGAGTTCCGCCACCTTCTTCAAATATCCATCGGGCGGCATGATGACACCGGCTTCACCCTGAATCGGTTCCAGCAAAATAGCTGCCGTATTGGGCGTGATCGCCTTTTCGATGGCTTTTGCATCGCCGTACTCGACCACCACAAACCCCGGCGTGAACGGACCGAAGTCATCGCGGTAAAGCGGCTCAGTGGAGAACGAAACAATAGTGACCGTGCGCCCGTGGAAGTTATTGCCCGCCACGATGATCTCCGCCTGATGGCGCGGAACCTTCTTGACCTGATACGCCCACTTGCGCGCCAACTTGACCGCCGTCTCCACCGCTTCTGCGCCCGAGTTCATCGGCAGGGACATATCGTAGCCGGTCATCTCGGAGAGTTCTTTGTATAACAAGGGAAGCTGGTCGTTGCGGAACGCTCGCGAAGTGAGTGTGACTTTCTTTGCCTGATCTAATAATGCCTGCAAAATTTCAGGGTGGACGTGCCCCTGATTCACCGCAGAATAAGCAGAGAGACAATCGAGATATTTTTTGCCCTCCACATCGTAGACCCACACCCCTTCCGCCTTTTCGATGACGACATCCAACGGATGATAATTATGCGCGCCGTATTGCTCTTCAATCTTGATAAAGTCTTGTGTGTTCATAAAAGCATGTCTCCAATATTATTAATTGCATCCTACGTATTACGCATCACGCAATGCGTAATACGTGATCCGTAAAGACCTACGCCACATCGAACAGGCGCGCCAAAATCGCCTTTTGGGCATGCAGGCGGTTATGCGCCTGTTGGAAGATAACAGAATGAGGACCATCTGCCACATCGTCGGTCAACTCGTGGTTGCGATGAGCAGGCAGGCAGTGCATCACGATGGCGTCTTTATCCGCTTCGCCGACCAGATTCGCATTGACTTGATACGGCGGGAAGACCTGTTCACGCTTGGCGGTTTCTTCTTCCTGCCCCATGCTGGTCCAGGTATCGGTGTAAATGACATGCGCTTTCTTGACTGCCTCATGCGGGTCGCGCACGAAAGTCAATTTGCTGCCGGTCTTCCTGGCGATATCCTGCGCAATTTCAACCGCCTTGGGATTCATATCATACCCTTCAGGGCTTCCCACGGTCACATTCCAACCCAGCAAAGCAGCAACATGCATAAGAGAAACCGTGACGTTATTGCCGTCGCCTACATAACTGACATTCAAACCTTTAGACTTCTTGCCAAACTTTTCGACAATGGTCAACGCATCTGCCATGCCCTGGCAGGGATGGTTGTAATCGCTCAAACCGTTAACGACGGGGATATCCGCCCACTTCGCCAGTTCCACCACATGAGCATGGTCGAAGGTACGAGCCATCAATGCCTGAACGTAGCCGGATAAGACACGGGCGATATCCGCGATGGATTCGCGCTTGCCCAAACCAATCTCGTTCGGCGAGAGATACAAGGCATCACCGCCGCAGTGGCGCATCGCCATATCAAAGGAAACACGCGTGCGCAGGCTCGGCTTCTGGAAGATCATCCCAAGCACTTTGCCCTGAAAGATCGGCTTGTTGCCCTTCTTGAAGTATTCTTTTTTGAGCTTAATTGCAAGGTCGAGCAGGTCTTCAATTTCTTCTGATGAATAGTCAGAAATTGCAATAAAGTCTTTCATGGTTGCTCCTCGGTTTGAAAGTATATCTTTTTTAGCCTATTTTGCCATGTTTCATGCATCATGCAATAAACATGACAAATTACGCACTACGGAACTTCTTCCAATAACGCATCAGCCCATCTGCGCTCATGGCAATCGGGTTCGACAAAGAATAGGCTCGAACCACATCCTCGCTGAGATTCTTCGCCTTGCTTTCCTCTTCCATCCACAGCGTAAATTCCTCGCGCAGTTCTTCAATCGACGGGGCGCGCATCATCACCGTCTCCAGCCACTTCTCCATCGCCGCCAGCGTTTCATCGAGCGTGTTCAAATGCCATTGCACATCGTCGAACATGCCAAAATGAGTCGGGGCGATGTGCGAGAATTTCATGCCGCGCAAACGCGCCAAACTTTCACGCCAGCGCCCAAAATGTAATTCCGGCGGCGGCATGGGTGCGCGCAAATATTGAAAACCTGGGATGCGCACCCCGCCCACATCCCCACTGAAACAGACATCTTCAAAAATATAGGAATAATGATGTTCTGCATGACCAGGCGTATTGACCGGAAGGAAGAGCAAGTTGCCGATGACGATCTCCTCCGCGTCATTCGGGACCTTGAGTTGATTCTGCGCTACGGGCAGAAACTCTCCCCAAAGCGTATCCATCCGATCTCCGTAAATACGGGTGGCGCTGGCAATGAGTTTTTCGGGGTTCAACATGTGCGGCGCGCCGATGGGATGCACATAAATAACCGCGCCTTGTTGAGACATCCATCCCGCCGCGCCCGCATGGTCGAGATGAATGTGCGTGAGCAGGACGTGGGTCACGTCTCGGGGAGATAAGCCTTCTTTCGCCAGACCAGCTTCGAGCGCGGAAAGAGTCGAGCCGGGTCCGCTTTCGATCAATACAACAGCATCGCCATGTCGAATCAAATACGAGGCGATGGCTTGAGTCTTGCCTTGAAAATTCAAGTCAATAGTGACGATACGGGTGTTTGCCATGCACGGTTTTCCTGATGGTTGAAGTTGGAGGATATTTCTGAAAGAGCCTGTGGCAGGTCATCTTCGCAGGCGACGGTGATAACCGGCACGTGTCGTTCTTGCAAAGAGGTAACCAACTCTGCGGTGCCGGTGGGACCGTCGAAAGTTTTTACATCCAGCAAAACGACGACGGGGGAAAGATAGCGCAACAGCAGTTCATCGACTGCTTGCATAAGGTCGGGACGGATGGTGGGCGTAATGAGAATGACGCTCGATCCTTGCGGCAAAAGCGCCGCCTGTGTGGTGACCAAACCAGCGAGGGAAAGATTGCCATCCGCTTTGACAAAGGCGAGCGTCTCAAGAATCTTCGCCTCCTGGCGTTCACTGCGCTCTGCAGGGAGGACAGTAAACGTCTGCCCGGCGCTGGCAAACCCCACTGCGCGGCGTTGGCGGAGAAAATAATGCGCCAACGATGCCGCGATGCTGACACAATATTCAAGTGTAGAAGGAGGGAGTTTGATCTTGGAGCGTTTCGTCAGAAGCATATCGTGCAGCGCCATTTCCTGCTGCTCATGATGTTTCTGGTAATGGACTATTTGCTGCGAGTCGAGATAGATCCAGATTTCCGCCTGTGGGTCTTGCTCGAATTCCTTGACCATTAATCGGTTTCGCCGCGCGCTGGTGGGCCAGTGAATGCGCTTCATCGCATCGCCATGGACGTATTCACGCACGCCCGCCGCATGTGGCGTGATATCCGACGATTTTTTACGGATCACCTGTCCGCCCGTCAACACACCCTGCGGGGTTGGGAAGGATTGGATTTCGTGGATCATGGGAAAGACGATCAAGGCATCCTTCGGCTTATATTCTTTGCTCGCTGTAAACAAGCCAAAGGGGTCCCCGGTGGTGATGCGAGTAGGTCCCAGCTCGAATCTGCCGCGGCGAGTGAGCCAGGTGCGTGCCGTGTAATTTCGAAGCTGTTTCCCCATCACCAATGTGAACAGACGCGACCCCGCCGCAAATGGAAGCGTGGACTTATTGACAAGTTCGATCCACGGTGCAGGCAGCCTGCCGCGATTTGTTAGTTTAAAGGTCTCCTCGAAAACATCCCCCACATTGGCTCGCAATTCACGCGCGATGCGTTCAAAGGTCAATCCACGAATGACCCAACGAGTCCACATCCAACCCAGGAGAGCGAGCAAAACGCTACTATATAAAAAACGGGAATAAATAGGCGCGCCATTGACAAGCACACCGACAACACCGACGAAAAACAACAAGGCGATGAAACCTCGCCCGGCTTTCATCATGATTATTTGCCCTTCGCAGACGCTTCGAAGGAGCCGCCGGGCACAGGCGTGGAATGGATGATTTCCTGCACGATACGGTCAGAGCTTACATCGCGCAAACGCGCCGCGGCGCTGACGATGATGCGATGCGCCAGGACTGCCACAGCCAGCGCCTTGATATCGTCGGGCAGAACGTGGTCGCGCCCATGCAGGGCGGCGCGGGCTTGACCGGCGCGAGAGAGGAACAGGCTTCCGCGCGGGCTGGCGCCGAGATAAACATCCTGGCTGTTACGGGTGCGCGTGCTTAAATCCACGATGTACTTTTTAACGACATCGGAAATATAAACCTGCCGCACGGCTTCGCTCATCTGCATCACATCCTCGCCCGAAGCGACCGGCGTCAACGTTTCGAGCGGGTGCTGCAACTTTTGGTCGTCCATAATGCGAATCTCGTCGTTGACGTTGGGATACCCCAAACGCATCCGCAAAAGGAAGCGGTCTAATTGTGCTTCGGGGAGCGGGAACGTCCCTTCGTATTCGATGGGGTTTTGGGTGGCAAGCACAATGTAGGGTTTGGGCATAGGATGCGTCACACCATCGACGGTCACCTGGCGTTCTTCCATGGCTTCCAATAGCGCGGCTTGAGTCTTCGGCGTTGCGCGGTTGATCTCGTCTGCCAGAATGACTTGTCCAATAATAGGACCCGGACGAAATTCAAACTCGTTCTTCTGCTGGTTATAGATCGAAACCCCGGTCACGTCGCTGGGAAGCATATCCGGCGTAAACTGGATGCGATTGAATACACAGTCCAATGACTTTGCCAGGCTGCGCGCCAGCATCGTTTTTCCCACGCCGGGCACATCTTCGATCAGGACATGTCCCTGACACAGTAGACCGATCACCACCAGCTCAAGCGACTGCCGTTTCCCAACGATCACCTTTTCCAAACTGTTTACCACACGCTCGCCAAACGCTTTAACATCCGCCATTCGATACAATTCCTTTCAAGGGAAGATGCGTCGATTCTATCACGCGCCATACCGTGTAACCGATAAAAAAATCCCGCCCCAATACTACAGGACGGGATTTTCGTTCTTATTTACTACTTCTTCTTGGTGGTTTTCTTCTTTGGAGCCGAAGTCTTCGCAGGAACGGCAATGGCAGCGTTCATTGATTGAGCCGGAGCCTTGGAACGTATGACCGCCCACGTGAGCACGCCGAGCAATACGGCAGCGATCACACCGGTTCCCAGATTCAAGCCTTGATACTGCACCACGATCGGGGCGATGATTACGGCAACGAGGTTCACAACCTTAATCATCGGGTTGAGAGCCGGACCTGCCGTATCCTTGAAGGGATCACCAACGGTGTCACCCACCACGCCAGCCTTGTGGCGTTCGGAGCCCTTACCAAGGTTCTTGGCAGGGTCCTTGGGTTCGTCTTCGATCAGCTTCTTGGCATTATCCCAAGCGCCGCCAGAGTTGTTGAGGAACACCGCCAGCAACTGCCCGGAAACGATGATACCCGCGAGGAAGCCGCCGAGCGCCTCAACGCCCAGAGTCAAACCGACCACGATCGGGGTAACGATACCGAGCAGCGCAAGCGAAACCAATTCCTTTTGCGCGGCGGTGGTGGAAATACTAACTGCCTGAGCGTAATCTGGCTTGACTTTACCTTCCAACACACCCAGTTTGAACTGGCGGCGGACTTCCAACACAATAAGGGAAGCAGCGCGGGTCACAGCCTGGATCGCGAAGGAGGAGAACAGCCACGGCAAAGCGCCGCCGATAAGCATACCGACGAAGATCTGCGGAATATCCACACGGATACCAATTGCCTGGATTTGTTCCGCAAGCGGGACGCCCAGACCGGATTGCGCACGAGAAACGTCCACAAGGAAGGAACCAAACAGCGAAACCGCGGCGATCACTGCAGAGCCGATGGCAACACCCTTGGTGATGGCTTTGGTTGTGTTACCAACCGCATCGAGGTCAGCCATGATCTGCTGCGCGTCTTTCGTCGCCTTGTCTGTTTTGCCAGACCAGGACATTTCGCCGATGCCGTTGGCGTTATCCGCGATCGGACCGAACGAGTCCATTGCCACGTTGTTGCCGGTGAGGGTCAACATACCGATACCGGTCATCGCCACGCCGTAGAGAATGAAAGTGGCGCGAGTTGTACCTTCAATTCCGGGGATGGTCCCAAAAATGAAGATGGAAGCGATGATAGTCAACGCAATGACCAACACCGACCAAACCGAAGATTCAAAGCCAACGGTAATGCCGTTCAGGATCAAGGTCGCAGGACCCGTATCCGCAGATTTCTTGATGTCGTTAACAGGCGAAGCATGTGTGCCGGTGAAGTATTCGGTCAACCGGTCAATCAGGATGGCAAGCACAACACCAACACCTACAGCAGTCGGCAAACGCCACCAACCACCGAACTCCACCATGGTGTCCTTCATATAGAAGAAACCAGCAATAAAGAACAAGGCAGCCGAGATGATGGCAGAGGTCAGGAAGCCGCTAAAAATAGCTTTCATCGCATCTTCGCTCTTGCCGGTCTTACCAGCCTTGACGAAGTATGTGCCGATAATGGAGGAAAGCACGCCGATACCGCGTACCATCAAGGGGAAGACGATCCATGCCAACTGATTCCCGGTCGCGTGATAAAGCGCGATGCCGAGGATCAAGCCCGAGACGATGGTCACTTCATAAGATTCGAAGATGTCCGCCGCCATACCTGCACAGTCGCCGACGTTATCCCCGACGAGGTCCGCGATCACCGCAGGATTTCTCGGATCATCCTCAGGGATGCCTGCTTCCACTTTACCGACCAAGTCTGCGCCGACATCGGCAGCCTTCGTAAAGATACCGCCGCCCACACGCATGAACAGCGCGAGGAGCGTACCGCCGAAACCGAAGCCGAGAAGGGCATCGGGAGCCGCAATACCGAGGATAATGAAGATGATGGTGCCGCCGAGCAAGCCAAGACCATCGGTCAACATACCGGTAATGGTACCGGCGCGATAGGCAATGCGAAGCGCATCGCCGAACGATGTTCTGGAAGCCGCTGCCACGCGCACATTCCCTTCAATCGCCATACGCATACCAAGTTGACCCACCATCAGAGAGAAGCCTGCGCCCATGACAAATGCCAGCGCGCGCGCCAGGCCGATGATGAATTTGACCTGATCTTCGCCCATGCCCCTGAAGCGTTCCTGCGCCTCAGGGGAGGGGGGCACCACATAAACTGAAAGGAATAGGGCAAAGAACAAAATACCGATCAAAGGCAGAATGGATTTAAACTGTTTCTGCAAATAGGCATTCGCGCCATCTTTGATCGCACCCCAAACTTCCTGCATTTTTTCCGTTCCTTTATCCTCACGCAGGATTTGGGAACGCAAAAAAACCGCATATCCAAGACCTAGCCATGCAACGGCAAAAACGGCCCAGATTGCGATCTGTTCAACACTGGTTAAGTCCATAGTGAACATGAAAGGGTACTCCTCCTAAAGAGATAAAAAATAAAGGCTTTCGCCTTTTAAGCAGAGGGATTTTACAGGCGCAAAGGGTTTGTGTCAAGAAAATGAGTGCGGATTAATCTTCGTACAAAAAAAGTTGACAGCCCCCTTTAAACCTGATAACATTCACCGAAATTAGATGTAACAAGGAGAAAATTATGCTCCAGGAAATCAATACCCAACTCTTTACCCTTACCCCTGCCGCAAGCGAAGCGGTTAAGAATATTCTGACCGAACGCAAACTCGAAGGTTACGCTTTGCGCGTGTACGTTGCGGGCGGCGGTTGCTGTAGCGTCAACTTCGGGATGGCGCTTGATAATAACTTCCGTGATGTAGATACCACCTTTGAAGCAGGCGGCGTCAAGGTTGTTGTGGACGAAGTCTCGATTGACTACTTGCGCGATGCCACCGTGGACTTCATCAACGACCCCATGCGCGGTGCCGGCTTTGCAGTAAACAGCCCGAACGCAAAAGGTCACAGCCACGGCGAAGAAGGCTGCGCTTGCGGCTCAGGCGGCGGTGAAAGCTCCTGCGGTTGCGGCGGCTCTTGCAGTTGCAATAACTAATCGATGCAGTAAATTGCAAAAGGACAGGTGATGAACCTGTCCTTTTTGTTTCAGTAAATGAGGCGGCGTGACGGCTTCGCCTAACCTGCTTGCCACGAAATCATCGTCCACGCAGGAAGGAGATCAACGTGCCAAATGCGCCAATAAACCCAAGACCGATGATGAGTAAGCCAACCGGAACGCGGTTTGAAGTGTCAAGGTTGGGTAGGAAAGTAGGTACGACCAACTCTGGCGGTGGGGTAAAGGTCGGCAGGCGCGTCGGCGTGACCGGGTCAATGAACGCGGCGGCGAGGGTTGGGTCAATCGTCGGGGTGGAAGCAGGCGTCGGGGTATTCGGAGCAGAAACTTCCGGCAAACGTCCGGTTTTGATAATGGTCACATAGGGTCCATATACCCATGCCGCCGAACCGGGAACGCCAGGGTAATAAATTTGAATCCAGTTTTCGTCTTCTGAAATACCCAAGGCAGGGATCTCCTGCCCCATCAATACCACCCCAACGGAAGGATAAAGATAGGAACTGGGACCGGCATAGACTTTCACGATCTCAAAGTTAAGGTCGATGTTGACGCGCACAATCATGCCCGCGGGAGTCCCTGTCACTGTAGGGATGGAGCCGGTGGGCTGTTGTGCTATCACTGTGCTCTGTGCAGGCGTGTAAAAGGCGGCCCAAAGCCCCAAAATCGCCATCAACAGAAAAGCGACCAAACGTTTTGCAGGGTCGAACATCGTCAATTTCACCGGCGGATGATTAAGGAAAGCAGAAAGCCGATCACACCGAGCACAGCCAGGGCAATAATAATGGAAGCCCAGGGAATGCCAGATTGAGGATTCGCAGATTGTTCGAATTCAATACGGACCAAAGTTGGGGCTGGCGTAAAGGTTGGTAAACGCGTGGTCGTGGGTTGAACAACGAACTGAGCAGCCAGAGTCGGGTCGATGGTGGAGGTGGCGGGGGGAATCGGGGTCGGTGGCGGCTCGACCACTTGCAGATTGCCGGGCGGGGATACTTGAACCAAGGGCGAATACACCCAACCCTTCCCACCGGGCGCAGATGGGAATTCGATCTGAATCCAGTCGCCGCCTTGAGAACGTCCTAAAGCAGGAGCGGTGGAACCCGTTAGCAAAACACCGACAACCGGGTAGACCGTTGAACTCGGACCCATGCGGACATTGATCTGAGGTTCCGTGGTGATCACGGTGATAAAGAGACCGCTCACAGCGGCAGGAGTTTCCGTCGGTTGTTGAGCCAGGACATCGGTCGAGAAAGAGGTGAAGAATATCCCAAACACGATCAGGAGAATAGTCAACGTCAAATAGTGGGGATGAAACTTATATTGTGTCATTTCGTAAAATTCTTAAAAGGAGAATCGCAAAGGCGATTATAATCGAGTTCATGGAGCGAAAAATCTTTCACGGGAACATCAAGCCGGTAGATATTGCACAGGCGTTGCTGGCGGAATTCAATCAAGGAAATATGCGCGCGCAAATCTTGGGGCAAAGCGATAAGATGGTTGTGCAGGTGGGAACAAGACTCGATGCCATGTCTGGCGGGCAGACTGCCATGACGGTTACAGTTCAAACTCTCGACGATGGAATCATGGTGGAACTGGGGCAGCAGGCATGGCTTGGCGTGGCAGCCAGCCTCGGGGTGAGCGCTCTTGCTGCGATCAAGAATCCATTCAGTCTGTTGGGGCGGCTGGACGACATTGCCCAGGATATTGAGAACCTGCAAATCAGCGAACGAGTTTGGGCGGTGATCTCCAAATCGGCGCGCTCGGCGGGAGCTTCTGCCGAGCTTTCTGAAAACCTAAAACGCACTACTTGCGAATACTGTCATGTTGCCAACCCGGTGGGAGAACCCTCCTGTTCCGCCTGTGGAGCGCCTCTGGGAAACGTTCAGCCAAGCACATGCCGTCACTGCGGTTTCGTAGTGAGACCCGGTGAAAAGACCTGTCCAAACTGCAGGAATCTCATATAAAGCCATCGAGATGAATCTACGCGAGATCGAATCACGCCTTCAAACCTTGATCGAGGTGGACTTGTTGAAAGTCCTGCCGGGTAGGCGCGTGGAAGATGTGATCGTACAGAAGCTTGCAACCGCCATCCAGCAAAACAGAATCGTGGAAGGTGGAGTGACGACAATTCCTGACGTCTATATGCTTGCCCTGAACCCGGAGACCGCCAAAACCTGGATGGACGAACGACTGCTTACAGTAATATTAAATTCGATCACAACCGTTGCCCACGAAGCCGGATTTAAGTTTACAATATCCCCTACTGTTACAGTCACAACGGACGACCGAATTCACATCACTGACGTTGAAATCACGACATCACATCGGATAGAAACTATGGCAGAAACGAATGCAACCCCTTTAGATACTGGTAGTCTGGAAGCCGCAGGTGAAAAAATCCCGGAGAATTCCTTCCTTATTGTTGAAGGTGTGAAAATCTACCCGCTCACTCTGCCTGTGGTCAACATTGGGCGCAGGTTGGATAACCAACTTGTCATCGACGACCCGCGCGTCTCCCGCAACCATGCTCAACTGCGCGCGATCAAGGGACGTTTCGTGGTCTTTGATCTCAACTCCACCGGCGGAACTTTCGTCAATGGTCAGCGGACAAGTCAAAGCGTGTTGTATCCGGGCGATGTCATCTCGCTTGCAGGTGTAGCGCTCATCTTCGGGCAGGATAACCCGCCCCCGCGCCCAGATTTGAAGAACACGGCTCCTTTCAAAAACCAGGCACCCGACCGTCCCACCGCCGTATTCAGCAAAGAAAAAGACCATTCCACGGCAGATTTCAAGAAGAAGAAATGAGCGGCTCTGTTGTTCTCGCGCTGAGGATTCTCACGGCGCTTGCACTATACGGCTTTCTCGGCTGGGTGCTGGTGTTCATGGTGCGCGAGGTTCAGCGTCAGGGAATCGTGCTGGCGAATCGACGCGTGCCGGGCATTAGCATCATGGTCACCTTGGGCGGGCAGGGAACGCTGCGTTACTTTCACCAGGCTGAAATCACCATCGGGCGCGACCCTGGCTGCGATATCCCCCTTTCAGAAGATACCATCTCTGCGCGGCATGCGCATCTCACCTATCATCACAATCAATGGTGGTTGGAGGACCTTGCATCCACCAACGGAACAAAATTGAACGACGCCCGCATCACCACCCCAACTGTGATAACATCCGGCGACGATATTCAATGCGGGGGAGTAAAGATGTCTGTCAGCCTCTCGGAAAATGTCATCATCGAACCCACCCAACGGCTGAAGAAACAAAGCCAGCCCGATCAGCAATGAACAATCAAGTACAAAGCCGTCTGCTTCAGTGGGCGGCATTCTTTCTTTTTCTGCAATCCATCATTCTGACCCTTGCGCCGGCAGTGCGTGAGCGCGCCTGGGATGTGGATTACAGACTATCGCATTGGGTCGGTTTTCTTATCTGGTGCCTGTTCACGTACCTCGCCCACCGTGCGCTAATTCACTTCCTGCCGGAACGTGACCCGTATATTTTTCCCGCTGCGGCATTACTCAGCGGCTGGGGGTTGCTCACCGTCTGGCGGTTGGATGAGAGCTTTGGGGCAAAGCAGGCTGCCTGGTTGGGAATCAGCCTGGTCGTTTTGATTTTGGCAGTACGCTACCTGCGAAATCTTTCCTTTTTCAAAAATTATAAATACCTGTTTTTGAGCGGTGGCTTGTTCATCACCGCGCTGACGTTGATCTTCGGCACGAACCCGATGGGAGTGGGTCCGCGTTTGTGGCTTGGGTTGTGGGGCGTGTATTTTCAACCCTCAGAGCCGCTCAAGATTCTGTTGGTCATTTATCTCTCCGCTTATCTGGCAGACCGCATCAACATCCGTCTATCCTCCCTTCCACTTTTAGTACCTACGCTTGTTGTAACCGGGGTGGCACTGCTTCTGCTCGTTGTGCAACGCGACCTTGGCACGGCATCCATTTTCATTTTTATATTTACCATCTTTCTTTTCATCGCAACTGGCAGGCGGCGCATCCTCATCGGCACGGGCGTGTTCTTATTGACCGCCCTGCTGATCGGCTATTTTCTGATCGACATCATTTACATCCGCGTGGTGGGGTGGCTCAACCCGTGGGACGACCCAACAGGCAACTCTTATCAGATCATCCAGTCCCTGCTTGCGGTGGCAAATGGCGGAGTACTTGGAAGAGGAATGGGGATTGGGAGTCCGCTGTTGGTGCCTGTCGCCATCTCCGATTTTATTTTCGCTGCCATCGCGGAAGAGACGGGTCTTTTTGGGACCCTGGGTTTGATCGCCACCATTTGGCTGATCCTCTCCCGCGGCTTGACCATTGCCCTGCGCGCGCCGGATAACTTCCGCCGCTACCTCGCAGCGGGAGTCGTAGCATACCTTGGCGTGCAAAGCCTGCTCATTATTGGCGGCAACCTGCGCCTGCTCCCGTTGACAGGCGTCACTTTGCCCTTCGTCTCGTATGGCGGCTCTTCCCTATTGACATCATTCATCGCGCTCTATTTATTGCTTGCCATCAGCAACGTGGAAGACGATGAACCTGCATTGCTCCCAAACCCAATTCCTTATTCCATTCTAGCGGGCATCTTCGCACTGGGTCTCGCCGCCTGCGCAGTGACGGGTTCCTGGTGGGCACTCGTCCGCGGCGATGACCTGCTCGCCCGCACAGACAACGCCCGCCGCGCCATCGCAGATCGGTACGTCTCACGCGGCGAAATTTTGGACAACAACAATCAACCGATCAACATCACAACCGGGGAAAGCGGCTCGTACATCCGCGAATATCTTTACCCGGAACTCGCGCCTATTACCGGCTATACACATCCCGTCTATGGGCAGGCTGGCTTGGAAGCAAGTTTGGATGATTACCTGCGCGGGCTACAAGGGAATCCAAACAGCCTCATCCTTTGGAATCAACTACTCTACGGCACCCCTCCCTCCGGTTTGGATGTACGCTTGAGCATCGACCTTGATCTGCAATCCAGAGCCGACTCCCTGCTTAGTATTCATCGCGGCGCGATCATCCTCATGAACGCAGAGACCGGCGAGATATTGGTGATGGCATCGCACCCTGCCTATGACCCAAATAAATTGAGTGAAGAAGGCGACACTTTATCGCAGGATGAGGACTCGCCCCTGCTTAACCGCGCCACACAAGGTATTTATCCACTGGGCGATGCGCTGCTTCCGTTGATAAAAGCGCAATTCGGCGAACGGATATATAGCGATGCAGAACTTTTATCTTTTTATGATTCACTCGGAATTTTCCGTTCTCCGCTAATCACAATGCCTGTCGCAGCCAACAATGCGACAGATGAAATGGAAGACCTGCGTGCCAGTCCGTTACAGGTGGTGTTGGCGGCGGCGGCGTTGAGCCATCAGGGTGTTATGCCGGCGCCGAGAATCGCAACTGCCGTCAACACGCTCGAACAGGGATGGGTGGTGCTGCCAGCGTTCGATGAGCCCCATGAGGTGATTCAAGCAGCGGCGGCGTCTGAGGCGGCTCTTTCTTTCGTCAAAGAAGGCAAGGCGTATTGGGGCAGTACTGGGCTGGGAGTCATCAACAAAACCACCGTCACCTGGTTGATCGCCGGAACGCCGCCGGAATGGCAGGGCGCGCCTTTGGCATTGGTGGTGGCGCTGGAAGAAGATAACGCGCAGCTTGCAGAGCGAATTAGCGAATTGTTGTTCAGTTCCGTTTTGGGAAGATAACTTGAATCAAAAAAGCCAGGCATTTTGCCTGGCTTTTCATTTTTAGAAAACTAGCTTCCGTTGTCGTTGTCTTTGGCGCTGTAACCGGGACCGCTCTTGAAGAAATCGTAGTTGAGCGGGGTGTCGGGGGTAAGGTCGATGGTTTCGCCAGCAGCGAGTTGACGAGTGGTTTCAATGACAACCTGCTTGCCGTGATGGTTGGTTCCTTCCCAGTGACCGGTAAGACCAGCACGGTTGATGTATTCGCCGCCCTTGGCAGTGTAGGCAGAGGGCACTTCATCTTCGGGGAAGATCGCCGCGAACGGACATTCGGGCACGCAAGCGCCGCAGTCGATACAGGTGTCGGGGTCGATATAAACCATCGGAAAACCATCAGCAGGATTGCCGGGAACGATACATTCGACAGGGCAAACTTCGATGCATCCACGATCACGAACACAAAGGCTGGTAATAATGTGAGTCATTTTTATTCTCCTTTTGGGATTATTGGTGAGCCAATTAACTTATTATAACTTTGTTTATCTGCATGGCAAGGTGGGAATAAAAAAGCCCTGCGCAAATGCGCAGGGCAGAAATGGATAAGATTTTTGGAATTATCCGGCGTATTTTGCGGCGACTGCCTCCCAATTGACCACATTCCACCAGGCGGCGATGTAGTCGGGGCGGCGATTCTGATA
>JACPVC010000160.1 GCA_016191955.1 Chloroflexota bacterium | reverse complement strand
TTAAAATCAGTGTGAATTCGCGAAATTCGCGGCAAAAAAGGGTTTGAAAATCCTTGTTTCTTAGTAGCGAAGCGACACATGCACCGCAGTGCGGATGCAGTGCGGTGAGCATCTCTACGATTGTCCCAGAGACCCTTCGCTGTCGCTCAGGGTGACAAATTGTAAGGTGATTTGTGTTACTCTGAATAAAACAAAGAAAAGAGAGAAACCATGTCCTCAAACGATATGCAAGCCCTTGTAAGCAAAGTCATGTCCGATGAAGCCTTCGTCAACGCGCTGGCATCCAACCCCGAAGCTGCGCTCAAGAGCGCAGGAATCACACCTACCTCTGAAATGCTTGAAGCCCTCAAAGGGGTGGACGCTGCGGCAATTAAGAAACTCGCCGCGTCATTTGGCGAAGAAAAAGCCGCCGGTTAGTTTCACGTTTAGACCTGGCAGTTCATGAAACCTGCCAGGTCTATTTCTATTACTTTTATGTCACTTGCCCTCTCTACCCGCCGCGACCTTTACTGGCGCGAGATTCATAAATTCTTCGACGCATTGTCTGTAGAGCAGTTCCATCAGGCAACCCTCCTCGCGCACAACCTCGCCCTCCGTTATTCCGATGACGGGCAGTTGCACAGCATCCTCCGCCGCCGACAGGATTATCCTTTTCTCGACCAGCACTTCTGGCTTCTCGATGATTGGTCTGTTCAAAACGCCGAACTCGAAAAACATCTCATGCTGGCGATGGTGTTTCGTTTTATGGCATGGGATTTAAATGCCGATATAGCCGACCCGTTGAGCAATGTGGATCATGCTTTCAGTCCATTAGCCGCGAAACTTCAAACACAGGCAGATCATCACTCTCAACAAATCTTTCCAGCTTCATCTCCCTTCTGGACTTATTACGATCAAACGCGTGAGTCCATCCAATCTCCCGCTTTTTTCTCTGACCTCCTGCCTGCCTCTGGACATTGGGCTTTGCCCTCCCTTTCACTGACTGCCGCGGCAATCTCGGCTGAAAAGCCGATACACCTTCCGCGCCTTCTTGAAACGACAGACCATCTGCGTCTTGTTTACCAAACCGTGGCACAACTTGCCTCCCTGCGCGTGGATTTGCGTGATGGGCGCATATCTTATCCCATTCAACGCGCAATGCAAGCCAGCGGCGCAGACGATATCAAAAAACTTTCCGCCGATTCTATATTCGGCGTATTGATCCTTTCCGGTACGCTCGAAAAAATATGTGAAGAGAATCTTGCCCGTGTTGAAGCTGCGCGGACATTGGCGCGTGATCTAAACCTCCCATCGTTTGCTCGGTTTTGCGAGCATACCGTCTCATTGTTGCTTCAGATACGGTCACAATTTGGGTTAAAGAAACAGGCAGCGGCGGAGTCTGCTGGCGTTGAGCCCAGTCGAAACGAACCATTGCGGGCTTTCTTCTCACCAGCGGTGGATGTGATTCCCTGCGTCATCCAAAAAGCGGAAGGTTATCTCCTGTCCGATCCCACATTCCGTGAAGCGTGGGAAGTGCAGCAGAACACATTCAAAGATTTCCCATTGGTGATCGGACAGGCATTCCCATCGGCATTGATCTTGGAAGTGTTGGGTTTGCATGGACATGATATTTCCATGCAGGTTGATGCAGTTTTTGAAATCTTTCAGGAAGGCGAGTTCCATTATTACGATATTCCAGAAACGAGTGTTCCCGATATTGACGCTGTTGCCTTTGCCCTTCGCATGCATAAGTATGCTTCACAGCCGATGCAATATACGCAGGTCCTTCAGCGTGCTTTGCGCTGGGTACGCGAGAATCAAATGTCTTCCGGTCAAATTCCCGTCTGGCTCTGGCAAAATGATTCGAAATTCCAGATCTCGCCGCTCTCGGTGTTATACGGAGAGAACTGCGCCACCGTTGAAGCCAATTTGATGATCGGTTTGATCGACTTTGATTACGATGGGTATCAGGATGTCATCACAGCCTGCGCTGCAAGCTGGTGTGAGCGCTGGCTCACAGTGGGCTTGGGCGTCACTGCGCATTACACACCACTCTTCAGTTTGTGGACGAGCCTGGAGCTGATTTCAAAACTCCTGAAGAGACCCATCCGCCCAGCCCTGCGCGATGATTTGAATCGACTCGCAACACAAGTAGTGGAACGATTAAAATCCGAAGCTGTGCAGCCGAACCTCACACCACAGTCCGCCTCTTATCTGACTTTAGCCTGCCTCCGCCTCCCTGAGTTTCCACTCCCCTTCGACTCTGCCTGGATCACCAGGTTGATCAAGAATCAACAATGGGATGGCAAATGGCTGGGCGAGAACATTTACGTCACGCCTTCGGGGCGCGGGCTGGGAACGGTGTGGTTCGCCAGTCATACCATTACGACGGCCTTTTGTTATCACGCATTGAAAACCTATCAAACTCATTTTGAAGCGAGGTAATCATGGACGAACGACTTTCCACCATCATCACGCAGTCTGTCGAGCGGTTGCTTGCAACGTTGCACCAGTCCACGCCGCAGATTCAGCCCCAAGTCCAGGATTGGATGCGCTCTCTGGCGGGCGGTCATGCGCCTGATGCCTATTTCAAACATCCGCTGGCGTTCCCTACCTTGCTTTTGCCCTGGTGGGTCGAGCAAAGTTTCGGGCAGAGTCCCAGCCTTGAGCTTCATAGTGATATCGCCTATTCCTCGATCAACGGCTATTACTTCATCCGCATGATCGACAATGTAATGGATGGTGAGACGACCATCGAAAAAGCCCTATTGCCCGCACTGGGATTCTTTCACACCGAGTTTCAAAGCGCGTACCAAACATATTTTCCTGCCTCGCACCCGTTCTGGGAGTTATATAAAAACGTGTGGTTTGGCGCTCATCAAGCCGCCATCCTGGATGCACAGTTAAGGGAGATCGACCTGTATGCGTTTGAGAACATGGCGTCGCAAAAGGTCAGCGCGGCGCGTATTCCTGCGGCGGCAATTTGTCATCATTATGGACGCACCGATACGATGGAAGACTGGTTTGAATGGGTACGCCGCTTCGGCAAGTGGCACCAGATGTTCAACGATGTTTTTGATTGGTACAAAGACAGTTCCAACGGCAACCAGACCTATTTTTTATCCGAAGCGGAACGCTTGAAGCGCGCTGATGAAAGCGCCATCCAGTGGATCGTCCGCGAGGGATTTGAATCTGGTTGTGATACTCTCCGTCTTTGGATGAAGGAAACTCAAGACCTCGCTGCCACCTTGAACTGCCCCGAACTGGTTCAATATCTGGAAAAACGATCTGCCCTTTTTGAGGAACGCACGCGTAATTCACTTGAAGGTCTGCAGGCATTGGGTAAGCTGGTTATGGTATCCTCCACAAAATGACGATACCTGATTCTTTCCCTGACCTGTTCGAAATCGGCGAGCACGCACTGGAACGCTTCAAAAAAGAGTTCCAGTCGTACGGCATCGAAACCGATCCCGATGTGACCCTGCGACGGGGGACAGGTCTGTTGTGTTATTACGACTTCAATGACCGCCAGATCTATCTCTCTATGCCTGATTTGCGCGCCTCCACCGGCAAACTGCAATTGCTAATGCTGCGTCAGATGATGGGCGCGGAGAATAATGAAAACTTGATGCGCTTTCTCGCGGTGTTCATTCCGTTTGTAATAGCACATGAGATGACCCATCACTTCCGCCATCGTTATGGATTGTTCAGTGAGGATAGCTGGTATGAGGAGCAGCTTGCCAACCGGCTGGCGGCGGCAGTGAACAAGAACCGCCTTTCTCCTGAGGAAAAGGCATTCACAACCAGTTTTTTGGAGAACTCGATGAAAAAACTGGGCGAGCAGATCGGTCTTGCGTATGACGCAGTCGATTCCTATTTCGATATTGCCCACGCCTTGCACTCATCCGAGCAGATTGGCGACGAGGAGATGAGCAACTTCCGCATGGTACAAGGTATGGTATCTGAAACATCCTCATCGACGATGATCTTACGACGCAGTGGCAACCTCTCCGGAGATCTGCAGGAGCGCCTGAAAAAACGTCGCGACCTGATCTCGCACTTCAATGAACAATATGCCAGCGATGCGGCGCGTTACATTTACTATCAGGTAGGCTGGGTGTATCTGGCGATGAAAAGCCAGGACACCAGTTATGTGGATGAGTTCGCGTGTCGTCATCTTGCAATGGCGCCAAAACTGCTGGAGATCAGGTTGCCCGAAGAGTTCAAACCGCGTTATGTCTATGCCTGTTTCAAGGCGTCGCAGGAGTTCAAGCAGACACATCCCAGCCTTGGTCGTTATTTTTATAAACGCTACCGCGCCCTCCTGTTGAACTACCTGCGGAAAAGCCATCGCGAGGTCTTGCGCAATGTAGAGGGAGTGGGCGATCTGAACTTCGACTTTCTCTCCATCTGGAATGACCGCTTCAATGACTCGCTCAACTTCATGATCAACATGGTCACGCCGTTCGCGCGCGAGATATTCCCCAGCCGCATTGCCCAATCGCCTGCCCTGGTGAACATCAACCTGCCCGATGACCTTCCAACCGAAGAAGACCGGCAGATGTATCTCGCCTCGAGCCATGAGATGGCAGAGGCGGTTCAAAACACACTCGAGATAATCTCCCTGCTCGATGGACTGGAACTGTTCCGTTCCCTGCCGATTGAAGCGTACCCTGACGTTGCCAAAAAACTTTACAAAGTGAAATACGCCGAAGGCGAAAATCTGGTCTGGCAGGGCGAAACCAACAACGATGTTTTCATTCTGCTCGATGGACAGTTGGAGGTGCTTGTTCCTGAGAGGGGCATCACCAGCGCCATTCAACCCGGTGAGGTCTTCGGCGAAATTGCCTGGCTGACCAAAGGCACGCGCGTCGCCACTGTCCGCGCCAGGACTCCCTCCACCTGCCTGGTGGTGAAAGAGAACGACCTGCGTCTGTTATGCTATCAAAACCCCGGCATCCTCATGACCATTGCCGAGAGGACTGCTCAACGGTATAGCCAATTGCAGTCGCCATAGGATTGGCGTTTACATGATCAACTTGGGTCTGTATTGTAGCGCCTCCGCCAAATGCGGGGACTGGATTTCTTCACTTCCCGCCAAATCTGCAATGGTGCGTGATAATTTGAGGATGCGGTGATAGGCTCTTGCCGACAAATTGAGTTGACTCATCGCCGCCCGCATCAGGCTCTGACCTTCGGGCTGGAGGCTGCAAAATTGCCTTACCTCCCCGATGCGCATATCGGCGTTACAGATGACGTCGGGTGAATTGGTGAAACGATGGTTTTGAATGTTTCTTGCGGTTTGGACTCGTGCGCGAATGGATTGGCTGGTTTCGCCCAGTCGGTCTCCACTGAGTTTTTCGTAATCGACTCGCGGCACTTCGATGTGGATGTCGATGCGGTCGAGCAATGGACCGGAGATGCGCTTCTGATATTTGGTAACGACTGCGGGCGCGCATGTGCAAGCTTTTTGCGTGTCACCCCAGTAGCCGCAAGGGCATGGATTCATTGCGGCGATCAATTGAAAATTCGCTGAAAATGTAAGTGACCCCTTTGCGCGGCTGATGGTGACGACTTTATCTTCCATGGGCTGGCGCATCACTTCGAGGACGCGTGTGCCGAATTCGGGGAATTCATCAAGGAAGAGGACGCCGCGATGGGCGAGAGAAATTTCTCCGGGCTTGGGGATGTTCCCGCCGCCGACGAGACCGGCATGACTGATAGTATGATGCGGCGAACGGAACGGTCGATATTTGATGAGAGGAGTCCCTGCGGGGAGTTGGTCCGCTACGGAGTAGATGCGAGTCACATCCAAGGATTCTTCAATGCTCATTTCCGGCAGGATGCCAGGCATGGCTCTGGCTAATAAGGTTTTACCGGCTCCTGGGCTTCCAACGAGTAGTACGTTATGTCCACCCGCGGCGGCGACTTCGAGTGCGCGTTTTACGTGTTCCTGTCCTTTTATCTCGGCAAAGTTTGTGGGGGTGAAGAGCGGCTCGAGCGAGTCGTTAGAGGGTTGATAAGGCTGAATGAGATGCCGACCAGACAAATGGTCGTAGAGATCCGCAAGCGATTTGACCGGGTATACGTCCAGGTTGGGGATCAAAGCCGCTTCGGGTGCATCGGTTTCGGGGACGAACATCCGCTTGAATCCATTTGAGCGCGCTGCTGCCGTCATTGGCAATACGCCGCGCGTGTGTCGGACAATGCCATCGAGCGAGAGTTCGCCGACAAACATGGCGCCTTCGATACTTTCTTGTGGAAGAAAACCTGCAAGGATGACAACGCCCAACGCGATGGGAAGATCGTAGGCGGGACCTTCTTTGCGGATGGCGGCGGGGGAGAGGTTGACGACGATGCGATGACGTGGAAAATTCAAACCGGCATTCTTGACCGCGGTTTGAACGCGTTCACGGCTTTCTTGCACTGCCGCATCGGGTAAACCGACGATGATGACTGCGGGAAGACCGTTGGTGTAATCTACTTCCACTTCAACGATCACGCCTTCAAGTCCCACAACGGCGCAGGAGTAAACTCGGGAGAGCATGAGGATATTTTACTTTATCCACGCTGAATTAAGTAGTTGGTCAAACTAAATAATTCAAACACCGCTCATGACGGCATCCTCGCCCTGGGGACGGCTGTTTGAGCAAGATAAATGCTTTACAAAAAATGAGTCGCCGAGGTTAATGGTATGGAACCTCTTTGGGCTGGGAGGTATGAGATCGAAGGTGTGTGGCAACATTGATATTACTTCTGCTTCATGATAAATTTGGACTAAACCTGAAAGCTTGCAATTTTATCAATTCTTTTACTGGTGAGATCAAATGAGAAAATTGAGAATATTCATTGCGGGGTGTGGAAGAAGCGGCACTTCATTGACCCGTGACTTAATGAATTGCTTTCAAGATATGTACATCCTAAACGAAGGACCATATGGTGAGTCGCCATTTTCGCGTTTTAGAGACTTTACCAATATGGAACGCAACGTGGTAATAAAAAGAACGGGAGATTGCTGGCGAACGCTTCCCTCCTTGCCTGATGATATTGATTTAATTTACTGTGTTCGTCATCCATTTGATGTAATGACCAGTACGCATCCCCTGACTAAGCATCTTAGAAAATATCATATTACCCCGGAGCGTTGGAGTTCCGAATACCATGCACTCCGTGAGCTAAAACTGACCCAGCCCGATCGCCGTATTTTCTTCCTGCGATATGAGGACCTAACACATACCCCCAATATCGTTCAGAAAAAAATTAGTGACCACTTTGGTATCCGCGCAACTTATCCGTTCGATACTAACTCCTTAGGAATTGATATTTTCACCAATTCGAATGGGAAATGGCAAAGACAGAGTGAACTATATAATCATCTGCAAACAATACCTCATCGTTTCAGATCGTTATTGAATGATTTCTGCATAGAATTTGAATATGCTTTGCCGGAAGGATATGTTGTTGGAAGTGCAATAACCAAGGAAGATCTATCCTTGCTATTTATTAATAATCCAAACGGATTGGAAGACTTGAAGGGGCAACCATTTTTCTGGATGGGCGGTCAACCAACAGTTTTGGATATTTATTCCGTGTCTCCAGGAAGAGTCTTCATATACTTCGAGGCGAAGGCGGGACCTAGCAATCGCCTAACTACGATCCGAACTATACGCATAACTTCAGAAAGTTGGAACAAGTTGGTCAGAATTCGGCCGGGAAAAGTTAAGTTGGAAATTATGGTGCAAGCAGGTGAAAACCAAGTCGCTTTTGAGGTGATCGAGCAGCCAATTGTGCCAATCTTGCCGAAAAGTGATATGCGTCCCCTTATGCTTGGGGTATTGAATCTTCAAATAATGCATTAAGAATTGGAAAGCGAGAGATGGTTTGACGTTCCAACTCATTAGAGTTACCTGAATGGAAATGTTTCAATGAAGATGAATAGTTACTTTCCCTGGATTATCAAAAATCTTTTCTGGTCATTTGTAGTCCAGAACAGATTATTGGAGCAATATGCTCCTCGTCCGTTAACGCCCCCCAAAGCATATACACCTTTGTCGTCAACTACAGGAGCTAAACCCGCATTGATTTCAATTGTCACGCCATCCTATAATCAAAGCAGATTTGTCGAACGCGCTATTCGGAGTGTGTTCGACCAAAACTACCCTAATTTGGAATATGTCGTTCAAGACGGCGGATCAGATGATGGCAGTGTCGAACTGATCAAGTCTTTAGAACATGGATTGACCTACTTCGAATCTCGTAAAGATATGGGTCAGGCTCATGCTTTGAATCTCGGTTTTAGCAGGACCAGCGGCGAGATTATGGGATATTTAAATTCCGACGATACTCTGTTGCCGGGCACCTTGTGGTACGTAGCCGATTATTTCAACCAGCATCCTGACGTAGACGTTGTTTATGGACATCGTATTATCATCAATGAGAATGATGAAGAAATCGGACGCTGGATACTTCCCCCTCATAGTGCTAGTGCTTTTCTTTGGATTGACTATATACCTCAGGAGACCTTGTTTTGGCGACGAAGGATATGGGAAAAGGTTTCCAGCCAGGTCGATGAATCCTTTTCCTTTGCAGTGGATTGGGACCTCTTGATAAGGTTTTACATGGCAGGTGCAAAATTTGTACGGGTCCCACGTTTTCTTGGCGCATTTCGAGCGCATCCAACCCAGAAGACGAGTATTCGAATGAAAGAGATAGGGGCGCAGGAAATGAAATTATTACGGGCGCGCGTCCATAAGCGGGATGTTCGCAATTTTGAGATCACAATAAATATCGTGCCCTATTTATTACATTCCTTTATATACCATTTGTTGTACAAGGTGGGCATCCTTAATTATTAAACTGCAAGCCATCAGTAGTTCACTGTAGGCAAAGGTAAGAGAAACATATTTACTGTTAGTGGACAAGTTTCTTTAGACGTTGAGGAAGTTTGAATATTTTATTTGTTAACTATAATGACATTGATAGCAACAGCGGAATTCATATTGCCAATATCGCGAATCAATTGACTCGAATGGGAATTTATTGTGTTGTTTGTGTGCCCCAAAATACCCAGGCACTGCGCGCTGAGGAATTTCTGTTCGAAGTGGTAGACAGCGACGATTTGTTCCGGCGACAACTTGGGCGAAAATTTGATCTCGTGCATGTGTGGACTCCGCGTGAGCATGCGCGAAAAATTACCCAAAAATTTCTCCGATTTTATCCATGCCCGTATATTGTACATATTGAGGACAATGAAGAGTTTCTGCTTGAAACCATCTTTCAGATCCCATTCCAGGCATTGAAGCGTTTCCCCGAGCCTTTATTAGAACTCTTCATTCAACCTTATATGTCGCATCCGCTGCAATACAGGAAGTTTCTTGAAGAAGCGAATGGGATCACCACGATTATTGATACCTTGAAAGGATTCTGCCCCGGAAATGTACCGACCACCACGATTTGGGCCGGGTATCAAGACGATCTGGAGTGGCATATGCCCTCAAATACCGGTTTGAAGCGCTCCCTGGGGATTGACGATGATGATTTCGTTGTGGGCTACACCGGGAACGTTCATCGGGTAAATCGGCAGGAAATTGCGGATCTTTATCTATCCATTAACCATTTGCGCTCTCAGGGTGTCCGGGTGAAGCTTGTGCGAACAGGAAGGGACTATGTCTCTTTTTTAGATTGGAAGAACAGATTACTCAAGAAAGAATATTCCATTGAACTGGGTTATATTCCCCGGAGTGAATTGCCTTCTGTAATTTCCATTGCTGATGTTCTCGTCCAGCCTGGGAAGCCGAACAAATTCAATGATTACAGATTCCCATCAAAACTGCCCGAGTATCTAGCCAGCGGAAAACCAGTCATCCTTCCAAGAACAAATATTGGGCTCTATCTAAAAAATAAAGAAGACTGCCTGTTTTTAGATGAAGGAAACTATTTGGATATTGCGCAAAAATTACGGATATTGTTTTCTGACCCTGCCCTACGGAACAAGATTGGCTCGGGGGGGCGTAAATTTGCAGAACAACATCTTAAGTGGAGTGATATTGCTGTCAAACTGCGCTCCTTTTATGTTTCTCTGCTGGATAATAATGTCAATGGTACCGGGTAAATGTGGAGATATGATGAACAATAAACAAACAAAACGCTTTCGTTTTTCCATTATTATCCCGTTGGAATTTCATCGCGGGCAGGTGGAAGAATGTCTGGAACGATGGGTAAGTGGACAAACCTTTCCTCGTGATCGGTATGAAATTGTGGCAGCAGGCTGTCGTTCTTCTCTGGGGGAAGAAGCGCTTTCGACCCTCAAGGCTATCCTTGGCGCGCACGATAGGTTGTTGTTTTTTGATGAACCGCATGATATGGCTTTATGTGCTCATGCCGCGCATCAGGCAAATGGGGAGATATTATTTTTCACCGAATCACATTGCCTGCCGGAGCCGGATATTTTGTCGGTGGCAGAGGATGCGCTGGTTCGCCATCCCGAATGGGCAGGTTTTTCCTGCCAGTCTCTTCCCATAACGCATAATCCTTTGTCGGTCGTTGAAGCGGATATGTACGGAGTGGACATACGCTATGGAATGGAAGAACATCCCTGGCGGAAGATCCTGGACCAGGCTTTTGTCGTACGGGAGGAGAGCTATCACTCTGCCGATGGATTTGATCCCAAATTCGGTCATTTTGCCGAATGGCATTTAGCTGCCCGAATGCATCAACAGGGATTTCAAATCGGATACGTGCCGGAAGCAAAATTTCATCATTATTATGTCGGCGATATTCATGAACTGATCGAATTTTCAAGGGACTTCGTTCATGGAGAAATGGTATATCATTCAAACTTCGCATATGATTTACTCGTCGGTTATTTCCAGGAACCCGATGAATGGCAGATGCGCTTCAACTGGCTCTCGGATCTGGTGCATAAAATCTCCAGGCTGGCAAGGCAGGCACGTTCAAAACCCGGCTGGTCTTTTTCAAAGCTCGGAGAAACCATAGCTCATTTCAACTTATTGTTTCAATTAAAGTTGCGGTCCGAGTACGGCATTGCCCCATTTATTAAATGGGCTCAATTTCGATTTTGGGTCGTAAATTGGGGGCTGCGGTTGAGTTTGCTGTTTCGAGCTAAAAAACGACTTGTCCGATTTTTTTTTCTTCGCTTGATAAGTACCACCATAAAACTGGAGCGGCTGCATTTTGTGCAGGGATGGCTTGCAGATAAAACGATAGAGAATGTATTGGCATCTGTGTCTACGGTGACTTCAGCAACGTTGAAACCAAATCGCCCATATCCATTCTGTTTGGGTATTCATGCGACCGAGGAATGGAAAGAACAGCAATTCCAATGGTCTGAACCCTTGGGTGCAATTTACCTTTCCTTGCTTCCCGGAAAATACAGTTTTGAGCTCGAATGGCTGCCTATCAAAAATATAAACAATTTGAAGGTCTATCTCGACGAGAAAACACTTGATAGTACGACACAAGGCTGTAAATCACATGGCTATTTTGAGGTAGGTTCCACCAATCCAGTTTGCTTCTCCTGGACGTGTGCGCCATCGACCTTCCCTAAGGGAAGAGTGCTCGGTCTGCCGTTGACTTCGATTTCGATCATCCCATCTATTTAATGAACTTCTTGCAAAAACCGCTAAAAAACTCTGCTCCGGGCGGCAACGAGAGCACTAGGTCTAATATGCAAATTCTTATTTTTTAGATTCAATGTGATCATATTAAGACCTACGCAAAACCCAAAAGGCAAGCCGCGAATTACACGAATTATCGCGATTTTTTAAAACCATTCGCATGAATTCGCGACATCATGCCCGAAAGGTAAATTCGTGGCAAACAATTTTGAACTGCGTAAGTTCTACATATAAAAAACAGCGCGGACATATGTCCGCGCTGTTCACTTTCAATTGCGCTTAATCCAGCAAATCTTTCGGGATGTTGCCGCCGTTGGCAGCGATCTTGCGCAAGACTTCTTTGTGCAGCCAGGTATTCATGCGGGCAGAGTCGCTCATTTGGTCGGCAGGGCAGTTGAGTTCCTTGGCGAGTTCTTCGCGGGCTTCGCGGCTCGAGTCTAAGTCGAGCAGTTTGAGCAGATCTACGATGGAGACTTTCCAGTTGAGGTCCTTGCCTTTGGAGAGCGCCTCGAGCTGCTTCACCACGTCCACTTCGGTGATTGCGGCGGGGGCGGGGGCAGAGGCGTCCGCATCGTCTCGTTTGATGCCAGCAGATTTCACACCTGCGTTGGCAACGGGAGCTTTCGCGGCGGGTTTGGCAGCAGTCGCTGCAGGTTTCGCGGCAGGGGCAGCCGGTTTGGCTTCCTCCTCCTTCTTTTTGAGACCAAGCTTTTCGAGAATGTTACTAAAGAGACCCATGACATTATTCCTTTCAATGATTTGAATTGAAGGCAGATGACTTTATTGCCCTTGAGTAAAATTATAATGCTATATTTTTTTTCGATGCGTTAATGAAACGTAAAAATTTCATATCATCTTTTGCGCTAATGGTTTGTAAAAACGCAGTAACGGCATTTGCCGATAAGTACAAAAGTCGCTATTGCGAAATGATAGTACGCAAGACCGATTCTGAATCTTTCCACGCTGGGTATAATCTGCCAAATGGAAAACCAAAAACACACCTTCTGGACACGCGACTCCTCCATTTTATTGGGTGGGTTTTTCGTCACCATCATCCTGATTGTTTACATCTGGTGGCCCCTTGCTGAAGAGGTGCTTTCCTATATTGATTGGAACGGAGCATGGTGGTTGTACATGGATTGGCTGTTGCTCGGTGTTTTCCTTTTCATGTCCATCACCATTGTGGCGCGGGCAAATATCAAGACAGACGTGCTGATCGTCTTCGTCGGCGTTTGTGGCGGACTGGCAATCGAGTCATGGGGCACGCAAACGAATCTCTGGCATTACTACACAGCCGAGCGCCCGCCGTTGTGGATCATCCCGGCCTGGCCCATTGCGAGCCTGTCCATTGACCGGATTACACGTTTCATGAATTGGATGATTCGAAAGTTGGAAGGTCGGACTCAAACGCCGATACATCGCTCCATTTTTTCTGCTCTTTATTGGATGACTTTCGCCTCTTTCCTAACCTTGATGCTGCTCTTCGTTTCCCCAACCTTTGACAAGTCCTATACCGTTCTCGCCACCCTATTGTGCGTGATGCTTATCCTCACGCCCAGCGATCACCGTTATGCCTTGCTGACTTTTCTTGCAGGCGTGGGATTGGGCTACTTCCTTGAATTATGGGGGACAACCCGTCAGTGTTGGACGTATTACACCTATGAGACGCCGCCGTTTTTTGCGGTGTTGGCGCATGGTATGGCGGCCGTCGCATTCTGGCGTGCTGGGTTACTTTGGTCGAGATACACATCCATATTCAGCACACTCTTGAAACGTACAGTGGCGAGATAATCTAAAAGATTCGTAGGTCTAGCGCTTATTGCCCAAGGCTAACCCGGATGGTAGAATTATCAAGAGGGAGGCTTAAGTACAATTTTATTAATAAGTATACGTAGTGAAGCCGTCTTACTGGTTAAAGAGGAGAGACGTATGAAGAAAGAAATCCCAAGGCTTACAACGGCAATTATCACTATCTTCGTGGCAATGCTTGCGTGTGACGTTTCAGGGAACGCCACTGAAGCGCCTGCCCAACCTCCCACTGAATTAGTGGCGATTTTAGACACCCCAGCCAACTCTTCGCAAACCGAAATCCCCATTCAACATCAGGTCTTGCCTGCTGCCTTGCCGCAATCACGAAGTGGTCAGGCTGGCGATCAAGACTCATCAGTGACGGCGGACCAGAAAAAATCGAATGGCGGCGATAGGTTCACCCTCGAGCAATTCGAACGCCCATTTAGCACTACTGTAATGGACGTGTATTTTCCTAATCTTGACATTGTTAATACGTATGTTTTTCAAGATGATACGTGGGTCTACGGCACAGTTAAAGTAGTAGATCGCTCAGCGGCAACTGTAGAGCCATATCGCTTCGCCATGCAATTGGACGTACAAGTAGATGGCAGGGGTGATTGGCTAATCCTCACCTTGAATCCAACCTCCACTGATTGGACTACGGACGGCGTTCAAATTTACTTTGACGCTAACGGCGACGTAGGCAACCAGACACCTATGGGGTCTGATAAGAATGCTCTTGATGGAGATGGTTTTGAGCAAATGCTCTTTGATCAGGGGAAAGGGGATGACCCGGATGCCGCATGGGTGCGCATCTCACCTGATGACTCAAACACGGTCGAGATTGCAGTGAAACGGTCAGTGATTGGAAACCCAATAGCATACTTGGCGAACATGTGGACCGGTCATGGCACCCTCGACCCAGCCATGTTCGATTATAGTGACCACTACACTCATGAACAGGCTGGTGCAGCAGATCCGGGATTTCCGCTTTTTTATCCGATCAAATCAATCTACGAGCTGGATAACTCGTGTCGAATCGCTGTAGGATTCCAACCCACAGGAAGTGAACCCGGTTTGTGCTTGGTTAGTGTTGCTCCTGCTACTGGTCCTGAAGCAGTACCAGGATCGGGCGCTGGTCCAAGTTGTGTCGAATATGGTGGCGGTTGTGGCGGGGGAGGCGGATGTTGCAATGATGTACCATGTACTGGTGGATTATGCCGATATCCTTAGCTTCACCTTCAATACATGGAAGAGGAGATGTTGTCCCTAATTCACTGTGACTGATTTGCCTGTAAAAAGATGAAATGATGATCCGCGAGAACTCTCGCGGATTTTTTTCGTGTAGGTTAGAGAAAAAACTTTCAGCGGCGAATCGCTCTCAGAAAACAGCATCAGAAAGGGAACGGGTGTGAGGCGAAGGTGATAATTTTCCACTTGACAAAAAATAGTAACTCGTATAATATTTTCTAAATCTGATAATTAGTAACTTGTATACTATTTTTTAAAGAGGTCACTTTGTCCGTTCGTAATGCTATTTTAGGGCTGCTTGCACAAAAATCCCGCCATGGATACGAATTGCACTCCGCGTTTTCTATGGTGGTTGGCGGCGCTGCGTGGGACGTAAAGCCTGCCCAGATCTACACCACGTTGGAACGGCTGGAAGAATCCGGGTTAGTGGAGACCAAGTCCGATTTGGGTGAGGGGCGGGAACCGGATCGGCGCATCTACGCCATCACTAACAATGGGCGTGAGGTGCTGAAAGACTGGTTCAATGACGGCGTGCCCACCGAGCATCAACGCGACGAGTTTTATGTCAAGCTCATGATCGGGCTTGTCTCTCGTGAAGCAGACCCGGCGCGCATCATTCAAACCCAACGGGCGCGACTGTTTCAGGAATTACACGATGCCACCACACAGCGTGACAAATATGACCCGCACGTTGAGTTGGCACAAATCCTTTTGGTGGATAAAGCCATCATGCACCTCGAAGCGGACTTGCGCTGGCTAGACATGATCGAAATGCGTTTGGAAACCATCAAAGACCAGCCGATCCCTGAGCCTGAAATACGCAAACGAGGCAGACCCAAGAAGATCGATGCCGGGTCCACCTATCCGCCGCCTGCTGAAAAATGAGACTCTCTTATTTGTTGCTCGCATCTTATTCAAAACTACAACGGAAAGAAAATAACATGTCCAACGTTCAAGTTGAAAAACTAACAAAAAATTATGGTTCCGGCGCTGCGGCAGTGACCGCGCTCAACCATGTAAATATGACCATCCACGCAGGCGAATTTGTTGCGATTATGGGACCCAGCGGCTGCGGTAAATCCACCCTTTTGCATTTACTCGGAGGGTTGGATAAGCCCAGCGAAGGGTATGTGATGATTGGCGGTCATAATCTCACCGATCTCAACGATGACAAACTCACTGAACTCCGCCGCCGCAAGATCGGTTTTGTATTTCAGTTCTATAACCTTATCCCGGTTTTGAATGCCACTGAAAATGCCGCCCTGCCAATCACGCTTGACGGGCGGAAACCGGCTGAGGCGCAAGAAAAGGCTGTTGAATGGCTGACAAGATTCGGCTTGGCAGACCGGTTGCTTAATCGCCCAGATCAACTTTCTGGCGGGCAGCAACAGCGCGTGGCAATTGCGCGGGCATTGGTCGCTGATCCCGAATTGATTCTCGCGGATGAACCCACTGGCAACCTTGATACGCGCTCCAGCGATGAGATCGCCAGCCTGTTGCGCGATGTGTCTAAAAAATATAACCGCACCGTGGTCATGGTCACTCATGACCCGCGCATCGCCGCGTATGCCGACCGCATCATCTTCCTCAAAGACGGCAAGGTGGTGGATGAAACCCTGCTGGAACGCAGGAATGGAAAGAACGCGGATCTCGTGGCAGACAAGATCAAGAAAATAGGAGATTGACATGAATCTCCAGCTTACTCTTGCTGCGCGCTATCTCAGCGGGCGCAAATTACGGACTTTTCTTACCACGTTGGCAGTCGTCTTCGGGGTATTGGTGATCTTCGGCATGAATATTGTTCTGCCTACCATGCTTGCTGCATTGCAAGTCAATGTGCAGGGCGCATCGGGTGTTGTGGACTTTAGTGCTGTTCATATTTCCGGTGAGGCATTTCCTGAAAGCGTAGCAGACAGACTCAAGGGCGTGGACGGTGTGCGTGTGTATGCTCCTTCGCTAACCCATACGGTCAACATCCCGGCAGATTTTTACGATAAGAACACCGAACTCCCAGACTTGGTGACTGCGCTTTCTTTGGTGGGCATTCAGCCGGAAGAGGCTCGTTCTGTCCGCGCATACCCATTGGCGGAAGGTCGTTATCTGGAAGCGAACGATACGAACGCAGCGGTCATTTCACGCACATTGGCAGATGCGCTTAAATTGCAAGTTGGAGATGCCTTCTTCATTCCCAGCGTAGACGGTATGACCGAATTAACGGTGGTTGGGATTCTTCCTCCACGCACAACGCCGGGCAATGAAGAGGTATTGGTCAACCTGCCTGAAGCGCAAACTATCATGAACGAAGCAGGTAAGATCAACACAATTGATATCAATGTCGAAACGACGGCGTTGGAAGAACGCCGCGCCGAAATCAAGAAAAATATCGAAGCCGCTCTGGGTCCAGATTATCAAGTTGGTACGCTTATTACAGGCACTGAAATGTTCGCCTCGCTTCAACTGGGGCAAACGATGTTCAGCGTCTTTGGAATGCTGGCGCTCTTTATGGGTGGTTTCATTATCTTCAATACGTTTCGCACGATCGTGGCAGAACGCCGTCGTGATATTGGGATGTTGCGGGCGCTCGGCGCAAACCGTCGCACTATTATTGGCATGATAATGGCAGAAGGATTGTTGCAAGGCATTCTCGGCACCGGAGTTGGCTTGGTGCTTGGGTATATTTTTGGGGCAGGCGTCATAAAGCTGATTGCACCTGTGATGAGTCGCTTCATCAATCTTTCATTGGGCGCGCCGGTTATTTCTCCTACATTGTTGATCGGTTCGATTATTTTAGGGGTGGGTGTTACAGTGGCGGCAGGCTTTTTCCCTGCCATGAGCGCCAGTAAGGTGACTCCGCTCGAAGCGTTGCGACCGTCGGCGGGAGAGGCGCAATTTAGCCGGCAAACAGGCATCGGCTTCGTAGGAGGCGTGGTTATCATCCTTGCTGCCGTGGCGGCGCTGCTTACAAATCAACTTGAGTTCATTCTGCCTGGCGGGCTTTTCTTCCTGCTGGGGTTGGTGCTTGTTGCTCCGGTTTTAGTGCGCCCATTTACGGCAGCATTTGGTTGGCTTCTTGCGCGGTTCTATGCACGGCAGGGGACCGGAGACCTGGCTCAAGGCAACCTGACACGCCAGCCAACGCGTGTGGCGGTTACTGCCAGCACAACCATGATCGCGCTTGCAATCATCGTTGCATTGGGCGGCATGGTTTCAAGTTTGACCATGACGCTTTATGACCTCATCCGCGATAACCTCGGTAGTGATTACCTTTTTGTACCGCCTTCCATTGCGTTGTGGAGCAGCAACGTAGGCTCTAAAGCTGATTTTGCAGAGCAGCTTAAATCGGTGGATGGAGTTGATAAGGTGAGCACATTGCGCTTTACCAGCGCGATAACGAATGGGCAGGCGATCTCTTTGCTGGGAATCGACCCCGTCTCTTACCCCGCCGTGTCAGGTCTCTACTTTCAGGAATCTATCTTCACTGACGAAGCTTCTGCCTACGCTTCGCTTGCCGGCGGGCGGAACATGATCGTCAATGGCGCGTTGATGACGGCGCTGGGAAAACAGGTTGGCGATACCGTTGAAATTGTCACTCCCAACGGGACGTTGCAATACAAGATCATCGCGATGGCAACGGATATGTTGAATGCGAAAGTGACCACGGGCTTCATCTCGCAAGCCAATATGCAGACCGATTTTGGCGTCACGGACGACGTTTTTATTCAACTCAATTTGAAAAATGATGCAGACCGCGAAGCCGCAGACAAAGCTATCAGGGCATTGGCAGCGAATTACCCCACCTTCAAGGTGATCTCAGGCATTGAGTACTACAACTCGATGAAGTCTCAAATGGATTCAGCGTTTGCGGGCATGTACGCCATCTTCTTTTTGTTGGCGGTGCCCTCGCTGATTGCAATGCTCAATACTTTGAGTATCAGCATCATCGAACGGACGCGCGAGATCGGCATGATCCGTGCGGTAGGCGGCACACGCAAACAAATTCGCACCATGGTGATGGCTGAAGCGTTGTTGCTGGCTGCCATAGGCACAGCTTTTGGAATTTTGAGCGGACTATACCTTGGGTATGTTCTGGTTGTTGCCATGAAAGCTCTCTTCCCAATGGGCTATGTCTTTCCGATGGGTGGTATTTTGGCGGGCGTTGCAATTGGGTTGATTTTCGGCGCCTTTGCTGCGTTCATTCCCGCCCGTCAGGCGGCGGGTATGAACGTGGTGGAAGCACTGCGATATGAATAACTCACCTTATGCGATTTTTACTTTCCTGCGCCCCTTGCCCTTCGACTGCGCTCCTCGACGTTCACTCGTCGCTCCGCTCAGGGCGGCTGCCGCGCTCCCGAAAAACATCGGGACGATGTGAGCGGAGAGCGGGGTATTCCTCCCGCTCGTAGTCGAAGCGTAGGTGCGTAAGGTGACTGAATAATACAAAAAAGGAAGAAAAGATCATGACTGGTCAAATAGAAAGGAGTTTCAAATGAATTTATTCCTGCGCCTTGCATGGCGCAACATCTGGCGACATAAACGCCGCACGGTCATCATCGTCTTGGCGATGTCTTTAACGCTGGCGATGATGATGTGGTACGACGGGCTGATGAATGGTTTTACCGACGCGATCTACGGCAATGCCGTGAAAGTGTTGGGAGGCAATGTTCAAGTCCATGCGGAAGGCTATCGTGCCGAGGCGAACTCAAACCCGCTGTTCCCGCTGGCGGATCCATTGGCGGTGATCGATGCCGCGGAAGCGAATCCGCTGACATTGGCTGCCACACAGCGTATTCGCACCGGTGGGTTGGTCACCAGCCGTGAGGGGGCATTCGCGGTGGGGATCATTGGTGTTGAACCCGAAAAGGAATGGAAGGTTAACATCATCGGGCAAAATATCACGGAAGGGCGGAACCTGACCAGTGATGACCTCGATAGTGTGTTGATCGGCAGAGGGCTTGCCGATGCGATGGGTGTGGAAGTGGGGGACCGCATCACTATGGTCGGACGTTCCCAACACGAACAGATGCGCCAGCGCACAATGACCGTCGTCGGTATTTTCGACCTGGGTCTGGTGGACATCGAAAAGCAAAGCGTCTATATCTCGCTCGGTGAAGCGCAGGCGTTGTATGAGGTGAATGGCTCCACCGAAGTAGCGATCTTCCTTGACAAGCTTGGTCAGGAAGGTCGTGTGATCGACTCCATGACCCCAGTCTTACCCGGTTATGAGATTGAATCGTTTCAGGCAAATTATCCCGACCTGGCTTCGGCAATTAACACCAAAAGCGGCGTGATGAACGTCTTTAGCCTGATCATCATTGCCATTGCCGGGGTGGGCATTCTCAATCTGTTATTGATGGCAGTTTATGAACGCACGCGCGAAATCGGTGTGATGGGCGCAATGGGGCTGAAGCCGAATCAGATTTCCCTGTTGTTCGTTCTTGAAGGCATCATGATCGGGTTGGTTGGCGTCGCGGCAGGGATTGTTTTGGGCATGGCGATCAACGGCTACCTGATGAAAGTTGGGCTGGACTTTGGCAATATGTCCGGCGCGGCAAGCTACATGGCGTTGATCCAGGGACGTGCCTACCCCACGTGGGGCGTCGAGAAACTGCCTTTACGCGTCTCGATGATCGTGATTATCTCCGCGCTGGCGGCGCTCATCCCTGCTACTGAAGCAGGTCGGCGCGAACCCGCTGAAGCTCTTCATTTTGTATAAAAAAACCTGACAGGTCTCCGCAATGCCCGCCAACAAAGGCACTATCCGCACAACGATACCCGACGAGTGGACTCTTAATGAGACCTGTCAGGTTTGGAGACAAAATTATGTTTCAAATTCTTAAAATGGCTTTTCGCGATTTAGGTCGCAACCGCCGGCGCAGTTTCTTTTCCGCGCTGGCAGTGGGTGGCGGGCTGGCGCTTTTGATTTTGATGTCGTCTGTGATCGCCGGCGAAATGGGCAGCGCGCTTGAGTCTGCCATCAACCTGCAAACCGGGCATATTCAAATCCGCGCGGCAACGTATGATGAAAACAAATCCAGCCTCAAGTGGGAGGATTTGGTCCCCAACCCAGAGGAGATCGCAAGCAAAATCGCAGAACTCGATCAGGTAAAAGCTGCAACGCCGCGCCTGTACGCGAGCGGATTCCTTTCCTCAGGGACGCAATCTGCGGGCGCGAGAATCACGGGCATTGATCTACTGTCCCCTGCGAGTGATCCCTACCGCGAAGGAGTCATCAGCGGGCAATATCTCAACCCCGATGATCGCGATGCGGTCTTGATCGGCAAACCCATGGCAGAGAAGTTGAATTTGGAGGTCGGCGACAAGGTCAGCCTCTCGCTCAACACTGCGGATGGTAACGTGCAGGATCAAACCTTTACCGTCAAGGGCATTTACACCACCAACACCTACTCGTTCGACAGTATGACCGTCTTCCTGCCGCTTGCCAAAGCGCAGGCGATGACGCAGACGGAAAACCACGCCAGCACGGTTTATGTGCTGCTCCACGACACGGAAATGACGGATACCGTTGCCTCCGCCCTGAGTGTTTCTCCCAACCTGGAAATCAAGACCTGGAAAGATTTGAACGCGCTATTCGTCGAGTTTGAGGGTTTCGCGCAAAGTTACATCGCTATCTTTTACATGATTATCCTTGCGATCTCCGCTTCGGTGATTATCAACACATTGATCATGTCGGTCTACGAACGTACGCGCGAGATCGGCATCCTCTCCGCGATTGGCATGAGAGGCAGCCGCATCATGGTGCTGTTCCTGACAGAATCATCCCTGCTGGCAGTTGGCGGCGTGATGATGGGCTTGATCCTCGGCGTAGCTGGGACCATGTACTTCAACGTCAACGGATTCTATATCGGCAACATGGGTCTGAGCGGAATTACCATCGCCGACACGATCTATGCCAGGTTGAGCGTGGATAATCTTATCAACCTGACTCTCATAACGTTTATTGTCACGATAGTAGCCGGGTTGTACCCCGCTGTAATGGCTTCCCGTATGCAGCCGGTTGAAGCTTTGCGCGCTGAAAAATAAACTATGCAGACCTGACAGGTTTTTAAAACCTGTCAGGTCTTGAAGGAGAACAAAATGGAAGTCGTAAAAATCGAAAACATAACTCGTACCTATCAAGTTGGAAAAGTTGAAACCAAGGCGTTGCGCGGCGTCGACCTTTCCATTGGAAACGGAGAATTCACAGCCCTGGTTGGACCTTCCGGTTCGGGCAAGACCACCCTTTTGCAAATGATCGGCTGTCTCGACCAGCCCACCAGCGGATGTGTCATCATCGATGGCAGGGATGTCACCACGCTCAATCGCAATCAGCGAGCGGATATGCGTAAGGGGCACATTGGTTTTATCTTTCAATTCTTTGCGCTGATTCCCACGCTCACCGCCTACGAAAATGTGGAAATGCCCCTGCTGTTGAATGGGCACTCGCCGAAAGAACGCCGCGACCGCGTGCTGGAATTGCTCGAAGCGGTTGACCTGACTGACCGTGCCAATAACCGCCCAGACCAACTCTCTGGCGGGCAGCAACAGCGCATCGCCATTGCCCGTGCCCTGGCTCCCAAGCCTGCCCTGATCCTTGCCGATGAACCCACAGCTAATCTCGACACCGAGAACGGCAAGCAGGTGATGGAGATCATGAAACGGCTGAATAAAGAAACGGGTGAGACCTTTGTCTTCGCCACGCATGATCCGCGCGTTATCAACTATGCCTCTCGTGTGGTTACTTTGGAGGATGGCTTGATCGTGAAGGACTCAAAGAATCATTCTAGTTAACTCACCTTACATACCTACGCTTCGACTACGAGCGGGAGGAGCACCCGCTCTCCGCTCAGCGCGGCTGCCGCCCTGAGCGGAGCGACGAGTGACCGTCGAGAAGCGCAGTCGAAGGGCGAGGGATGCAAGAAAGTAAAAATCGCGTAAGGTGAGTGGTTAACTCGAGTGTTGTATTTTGGGTTTCCAAACACTGCAAAGGCATGAAAAGCGCCAAATCCTCACAATATTTTTGACGTATTACAAAAGTTTGTCAATTATTTTGCGTAATTTTGCAGTCAACGGTTAAAAATACAACTATCGAGTGGTTAATATAAAAAGATTGACAGTAGTAACGACTTCAGTCGTTACATGCGAGACAAATCGCGACTAAAGTCGCTACGACGCCGTTAGGCGATCAAGATGAACCATAATAGTGAATAAATTTATGTTCGGAGAAACATCGAATGAAAAGAGTTTTTTGGATACTAATAAGTTTGCTGGCATTGACTCTGGCAGCTTGCGGGCAGGCAAGTTCAACACAGGCAATTCCCACCGTCGTATTGGATGTGGGCTCTTCATCCGCCCCCTCAACTGATTTTCAAGCCAGCAGCGGCGGAACAGTTTCAGCATCGGCAGTGGTCGTGCCCGTTCAGGATGCACAATTGTCCTTCACCAACATCGGGCGCGTGACCTCGGTCAACGTGCAGGTGGGGGACGAAGTCAAGGCTGGGGATGTGCTGGTGCAGCTCGACACGTCCATTTTGGAGGCAAAGGTCCGCGAGGTGGAAGCGAATCTGAAATATGCAGAGATTCAACTTGAGTATTTGATCCGCAATGTGGGCTGTCGCAACAACTGCGCGCCGTCACAGGAACATATCGAAGTGGCGGAGAATGACGTTGCCAAAGCTCAGGCATTGGTGGACTCTGCGAAGGCTGTCCTCGCCGCTCAATCGAATCTGACTGCGCCGTTTGCGGGTACCGTTATATCGGTCGATATCTCCCCGTATGAGACGGTTGCCCCCGGACAGATCGTGATGGTGCTCGGTGACTTGTCGAACTATCGCATCGAAACCACCGACTTGAGCGAGCGCGATGTGACCCGCGTGCAAGTTGGTCAGCCTGCTTCGGTGTTCATTGAAGCGCTGGGTGAAGAATTCGCCGGCAAGGTCGTGGATGTTGCCCGCATTTCATCCGAGCTTGGCGGTGACGTGGTCTACAAAGTGACGATTGAACTCGACGAACAACCTGCCGGTTTGCTATGGGGCATGAGCGCGGATGTTGATATCAGCGTTGGCGAGTGAGGCTGCCATGAAGCGATTGTTATTGTTATCCGTTGGCTTGCTCTTGCTGACGGCTTGTGCCAGCCCAACACCTGTTGCTCCTGTTTCTGAGCCAACAGCCGTTCCTCTGGTAGAGATTTATATATCTTCGCCGGATGCAGTGGTTGCTTCAGCAGTGGTGGAACCTGCTCAAGTTTCAAATTTGGGCTTTACCATTTCTGCGCTAGTGAAGGAGATTCCCGTCCATGAAGGTGACGTGGTGCAGGCTGGCGATGTCTTGATGACCTTGAACACGCCCGAACTTGAATATGCCGTCATCGCTGCCGAAGCGGATTTCAACGCGCGCAGTCAAGCCGCTCAACTGCAAAAAGCCGATAAGGTGCTTTACATTGACCCAATCACAGGCGTAAAACGTTGGTACAGCCTTCCCCATGAAGTCTTCGAGAAAGCCCAGGCGCAAGCCGACCAATCAAAAGCCTCCTGGGATTCTGCTTTGGCGACTCTGGCGCAAGCCACCTTGACCGCTCCCTTCGATGGCGTTGTTGTAGACATTGCCATCCTCCCCGGCGAGTTGGTGCAGGCGAATCAGGTCGTGATGACCTTTGCCAGCCTGAGTAATCTCCAGATCACCACCACCGACCTGAGCGAACGCGATATTGCCCGCGTGAAGGTCGGTCAGCCCGTGAGCATTTATATCGACGCCATGGATGTAACCCTTACCGGCAAAGTCATTCGCATTTCTCCCATTTCGGATACGGTCGGCGGCGATGTTGTTTACCCTGTCACCATTCAATTGGATGAACAGCCGGACGGTCTCTTATGGGGCATGAGCGCGGAAGTGGAAATATCAACGAAGTAAATCATAGGTCACGCTGGGCAAACAGCGTGACCTATGATTTTTGGACATGAGATTGGGGGAGAAAAAGTATTGAAAATGAACGCGATTAAATCCCCCCGAAAGTAGCAGGATAGCAGAGTCAGGTTTTAAGGATTTACCCGTTACGCAGCGTTGGTATGAGGTTTTAGTAGCGAGTGGACAATTTTTAATTCAGTCCTTGACAAAACAGAAATAAGTGTATATACTCCTAATTATGAGAGAGAAAACGTCTTCTACTGAATATGAGCGGATTGCCCGGCTTAGCTCGGTTTGCATCTGCAATAATCTGCGACGCTCTGCCCGATTGGTCACGAATTATTATGATAAGCTGTTTGAGCCTGCTGGACTCAGGGTGAGTCAAGCGACTGTCCTGGTAGTTCTATATCTTGCTGGTGTGCAAACGATTAATGAAATGGCGGAGAAGCTAGAGCTGGATCGGACGACTTTGGCACGCAATCTTAAACCCCTGACGCATCAGGGCTTACTGACCATTGCTCCAGGCAGCGACCAGCGCACCCGGCTTGTGACCTTAACTCCTAAGGGTGAAGCGGCATTATTAAAGGTATTACCGTTATGGGAGCAAACGCAATCGTATATGGTCGAGGGGATTGGCGAAGCCAACGTATCCCTGTTACTAGCGCAATTGTCTGAAGCAGCGGCTTTAACCTCTTCAGATTAGTTTTTTTACCCAAAGAGTGTATATACACATAAGGAGAAGTTCGATATGGATTTCATTACTTTCTTGATCATCTTTTTCGCCTCGCTTGTCGTCGTCTGGCTCGTATCGTTCCTGCTTGAAGCGCTCAGACCGGCACCGAAAGCACCTGAAGCGATACCATGGGATCCGAGCCTGAAACCTGCATATGTTACGGTTGATGGAGTAAAGCTGCGCTACTTGAAAGTCGGAGAGGGTCCGGTGCTGCTATTGCTCCACACACTGAGGACCCAACTGGATCTCTTTCACAAAGTGATCCCAGAACTGGCAAAGGACTTTACGGTGTACGCACTCGATTATCCCGGGCATGGTTATTCTGATATCCCTGACGGTTCATACGACGCAGACTTTTTCGTCAAGTACGTCAATGGGTTTCTTGAAGAACTTGACCTGACCAGTGTAATCCTGTCCGGCGTGTCCATAGGTGCGAGTATTTCACTCATTATCGCTGCACGCCACAATCCGCGGGTTGTCCGCATTATCCCCATCAATCCCTATGATTACTACCAGGGAAAAGGGCTGGCACGGGCATCGCTGTTGGGGCGTCTTTTCGTATGGTTGGTCTCTATTCCGTTTGTTGGCGACACCGTCATGCGGCTGCGAAATTACATCATTATGAAAGCGGTGTTGACCGGAGGCGTCAGTGATCCAAAGTCCATATCTCCTGCATTGATGAACGAGATGTACATGGTCGGTAACCGACGCGGTCATTACCGCGGTTTCATTAACCTTCTGAGAAATGCGTCAAGTTGGGAGCATGCACGATCCGAGTACGGAAATATCAACGTGCCGACGTTCATGATCTGGGGAGCGGAGGACTGGTCGCGTCCTGAAGAAAGACGATACGATGAGTCGTTGATTTCTGGTGTTCAGTCGGTTACCCTTGAAACCGGCGGACATTTCTTGCCTCTTGATGCCCCAAATGACGTAATACGTCACATACGGTCCGCGGCCGACCGATGAGTAGCAGTTGTCAAAGGGTGAGGGATAAAGGATAGGAAAAGGGTTTGAATCAGGAAACGGTTGAGTGCAACAATCCGTTATAACGTTCACTTTTTGTAGGGGACGAGTATGAAAATAGCGAAAAGAGACCGTCACCTTCAAGGTGGCGATCTCTTTATTATTAACTCACCTTACGCAGTAGGGGCGACCCGTCAAAAGTAGTTGGAAACCATGTTGCGCAAAGGGAGGGTCGCCCTTTCCCCGGAAGGACTTCTTGTCCAAGGGCGACCCTCCCTTTGAAGTTTTGCGGCTTGAAAAGCCCGGACGGGTACCACAAGGGTATGATATCGCCCCTACATATAAATCGCGTAACATCAGTTAATGACCTTCCAAAACCCTTTGTAACACCGGAAGCAGCTCACTCCAACCCATCTCTTTACCGATGAAGGCATCGCAGCCTGCGTCCATGCCGCGCTTTCGGTAAAGGACATCATTATGCATGGAGAGGATCACAATACGTGGCGGGTTCAGCAGAGCTTTGATCTGCCGTGTTACATCGAAACCGTCCATATCCGGTAATTCGATATCAAGCAACACCAAATCTGGCTTTAGGCTGACCGTCATCTGGATGGCTTCATCACCTGTTGCAACATCACCGATGACGGTCAGCCCGGGTTCATCTTCCAACAACCATCGCAAACTCTCGCGAACCTCCGGGGCATCGTCTACGATCAAGATGCGGTGTCCATCCCTTGCAGAGTTGGCAGGCTGCATTCGTCGAATCCTCCGTGGGGGATATGTTTGGGCTCATGGATACTTATATTACGGGCGGAACGCACCAATGACCATTTGTGAAGCGGACGATGCCGGGTCGCCTTCGCCCCACGCCAGGAACAAAGTATCAGCGGAGGCAACCACCGAGAAATCGAAGTCAGACAGGCTTGGGTCGAGGTTGAAGCCATTGGCTGGGGTATCCAGCGCCCAGGTTCCGGTTTGAGGGTCTGAGGCGAGGTGTCTCATCTGCAAGACGAATTTGCCCGTGCCGTCATCCTCCAACCATGTAACATAGGGAACGTTACCCAAAAAGACAATCACCGGTGTTTTCGCAACATGGTTCGGGTCCACGTTCAAGCTGCCGCCTACTTGGAGGAAACTGTTGCGTGTGCTTGTATCGAGTCGCGCAACGAAGATCTGGCATTTTCCATTTTGCCCGACTTCACACCATGTGATCCATGGAACAGTGCTTTCACCGGCAACCACACTGCCAGCCGCCATCGAAGCATCCTTGGCATCGTTCAATGGATTAATGTTCAACGCACATGAGGTCTCATCGTTTGGATCGCAAGTCGGCACATTGATCCACTTGAATCCGCCGGGGCTGTTGGGATCTGCCACGCCACGTGCGGTAAAGATGCGTTCGGGTAGATCTCGCCCAACCTCATGCCACGTCACCCAGGGTACCGAATTCGCGGTTTCAGCGAACACACCTGTGATGTGTTGCGTAAGGCGGAAGCGATTTACATTCAAGGTCTGCTCGCCGTCTTCCCTCACTTGACCAACCGTTTCCCACTTGAAGCCGCCGATCGACGTTTCATCCTTCACGCCTTTTGCCACAAAGACCTGTACAGAAGACGGGTTTACATTCGAGACTTCCTCCCATGCCACCCAGGGCACGGGCGGTGTGCCAAGTTCTGCCGAGCCGGAAAAAATAAACGGATTGGTGGCAGCGCGGTTAGTGTTGACGTTAAGACTCGCCTCGCCTCCTCCTCTGTCCTGGCCTGCCTGCTGCCATAGACCTGTATCCACACTGAAGCGACTCGCAAACACCTGCGCAACATCCCCGAAGCCGGGGCTGGGTTCAGACCACGCCACCCACGGCACAGCATTGTTCTCGCCTGCCACAGTGATGGTCGGTGAATCAGCCAGCACATTCGTGTGGACGTTGATCGATGTGCCCAACGGCTGGAAGGTTGTTCCATTCAACTGGCTTGCAAAGATCTGACGCACACCGCCCGATGAATTCTCCGCCCAAACGACCAGCATGTTCTTTTGTGCATCCAAAGTAAGGAACGGGCTTTGTGCGGCTTGAGTCACATCACGGTTGACTGCGCCGATGATGGTATAGCTCGGTCCGGCAGGCGCGGCTTCTGTGGCTGGAGCTTCTGTCACTGCCGGTGCCTCGGTCGCCGATCCGCCGCAGGCTGCCAAGACCAAGCCTGCCAGGATTAATAATGCTAAGGACCTTCTCTTGAAAATTTTTCTCATTGTAGGAATTCCTTTTCATTAACTGATGTTACGCAATTTCTACTTTCTTGCATCCCTCACCCTTCGACTGCGCTCCTCGACGTTCACTCGTCGCTCCGCTCAGGGCGGCTGCCGCGCTGAGCGGAGAGCGGGTGCTCGTTCCGCTCGTAGTCGAAGCGCAAGTGCGTAACATTAATCATTAAAACAGTTCAACGCCCTTCAAGGTCGTGACAAGCGCAACTTGAACCTGCAAGCTCGGGGCACCGATGGTCACTTTCATCGTGGTCGTATCCACACGCAAAGGGGCGGTCGCAACAGGCGAGACGAACTCGATCTTGCCTCTTACCTGTACCGTGGAAGCAAATGAACCATCCACATCCACCACAGAGCCGACAACGACTTCCTGACCGTTGTATTCACTAATCCCTCGATACAGTCCGGCGGGTCCGCCTGCTGGCACAGCGATTCCACTGAACGTCCATGTGCGCCCCTTGGTGTTCAAGATTGTCCCGGTAAAGGAATCTCCGCTTACAACACCTTGAAATTCAACGCCATCCGGGCTGACACCCGATACCGATCCGTCCGCGCCGACATCGCCGGAATACCAGCGGGCTGCGATCAAATTGAAGGCATCATCCAAGCTGCAAATATAAACGGCGAATTTGCCATCTTCGACAACGATGCCAATGCGGGCGCTTTCGGGTGCATCTGCGATATGCGCAATGTACGAGATTGCTCCGGTAGAAGACCCGGCTGGCTGACCGCCGCAGGCAGTGAGCAGGCTCATTAATAGGATAACGCTCAGTAAAAGCCGACTTGTTTTGAAAAAATGATTGTAACTATTGTTTGTAGATAACATGACAACCTCCATACTGCTAAAAAAAATTATGACAAGGAGCCCTGCAGGCTTTGGGTGGATCAACCTGCAGGGCGATTTCAACCGAACTTACGGACTGATCGGCTCTGTTTTGATATCGATGGATTTGAGGAATTGCAACAACGCTTCACGGTTCGCCGGGTCATCGAGCAGACCGGTCACACCGCCTGCCTCACGATGGGTTTGGTTTTCGAGCACGCATTCAAGCGTGAGGCACGACCCATTGTGGAAATATGGCGGGAAGGCAAAGATGCTCAACAAGGAAGGCGGGTTGTATCCGAGTTTGCCAAGCGCGCCTTGATTGTTGTTGTTCTTCTCAAGTGGGCTTGCCGGGTCGAAGGTGCCCACGATCTGCAGGAAGCGCGAGAGCTGCCCAAAAGGAGCTTCAGGCGGCGTGCCTGCTGTAACGGTTTCAGGGAAGGGGGAGACGCGTGCAAAATCCACCTGAGACGTGGACCACTTCGCCCCACCATGACATGCCTGGCAATTCGCTTGAGTAAAGATCTCACGTCCCTGTGCGATCTGTAGACCAAGTTCGCTGCTGGGGTCCACGCCGCGATAAGGGGATACCGGGGATGGAACACGGGATTGAGTCCAGGCAACAATGGCATTCCATGCAGGGAAACCGCCAATATGCAATTGTTTGCGCCCTGCATTCGGCGGGTCAAATGCTTTGACGTTCGGGTCTGGGTCGGTGGTGCCTGTCAGGATGATCAGACCTTTCCCGCCGGAAACGTTACGGATGTTCAACTCGAAATCTTCAAGCTCATCGAACACGGCAGAGTAATTCAAGACGCGCTGATTGCCGGTCGGGTTTTCCGGACTAAAGGTCCCATTGAGCGGAACACTCTTGCGTGGACCCGAGTTGAACGCCCAGACCACGCCATCACTCAAGCCATCCGGGTGGCAGCTTGCACAAGCCTGCCAGCCTTCGTTAGACATTCTTTCAGTTGCCCCTTCATCGAATTCGCCGCGCGACGAATGGAACAACTCGTTGCCTGCCAGGAATTTTGCGGCGTCTGAGCCTGCAGCGGGCAAGTCCGCCGACTGGATGCGAACAAGCTCGGCTTCGGGTGAGGCGGTTAAGTCCACCACCGAAACATCCTTCGAGATGAAGTTGTACACATAGGCGCGCGTATCGGCATTGTTGATTACGATCCCGCGCGGGTTCTTATGCACATCGATGGTCAGCACACGGGTCGTATCGCCGTCTGCCGGAACGGATATAACCGTAGGCACGCCACTGTCGTCCACGGTGATCTTTACCAATACATCGCTTGCCGCCGAAACGACATACCCTTCATTGGAAGCATGTTCGAATGCGACCGCCCAGGGGTTGGCGAGAAACAGCTTGGGTGAGAAGGTCTGCGTTTTTACAGCGGCATGCAAGTTGATCGTGCCGCCGGAAAGTTCAGACTTGGCAGCCACATCAAAGACCGAGAGAAATGCCTGCGTATCTACGTTGAATTTGATAGGTCCTTCAGGGGATGCAGCGACATTCGGCAAATAGCCGCGTCCGTTCTTGAGCACGATGGATTGCATTTGATTAGGATAAGCGAACGTCGGGTCTTTGTCTGTTCCGCCGAATGCGGTTCGGTCTGCGGCGAAACCTGTATCATGCGGCGCGAGCGTGATCACGCCTTGAATTTGGGCGTCATCCGTCGTGGAGATCACGAAGACTTTGCCTTCACTGCCTTGATCCAAGCCCGGTCCGCCTGAGGCCGTGGGCTGCGAGAGGAACTGCGTCACGTAGACGAATTGCTGCCCTGTGCCGCCGTTGTTGTTGGTGATTGCCACACCGCGCGGCTGTACGCCGGGAATATTGATCGTGCCAATCACAGTGTTGCTTGCCGTATCGATGATGGACACGGTATTCGAAGCGGAATTTGCCACGTACGCCCGCGCTCCATCTGGGGTGAGCGCAATGCCATACGGTTCTGCTCCAACCGAAATGTCGGTTACCTTGGTCTGCGATGCAAGGTCGATGACAGACACCGTTCCGCTGACTTGGTTGGTGACGTACGCAAATGCCTTGCTCGGGGTGATAACCACAGAACGCGGCTCTTCTCCCACTTGAATTTCCGCCAGTTTGGTATTGGCATCGCCAGATACATTGATTAATGAAACTGTGCCATTCAACGTATTTGCAACGACCAAAAGCGAGTCATCGTCGCTGATGGCAATTGGGCTGGAGTAACTTGAATTTTTTGCGATCGTTCCATTCGTCTCGGGAGACGCCTCTGAGGTGGATGGCGACCCGCCGCACGAGCTCATGAAAGCAAGTAATAGAACAATGACGACTCGAAAAAATACTTGGTTCTGTTTCGATTGCATTTCTTCTCTCCTTCTAAAAGGGTTTACTCTGTATCTGAACAACGAACCGGTAAGACAAATGCGCCATGCCTGAGGCAGGCGCATTCTTCGCAGTTTCAGATACACTTATCATAGAAGAAAGCTTTTTTAATTCAAACCGTCATGGGGCGGAAAACAAAAAGAAAAAGGTTAGCCATTACGGCTAACCAAAGTAAGTGTTAAAACCTGACAAATGAATGATGGACTATTTGGGCGCCAGCCCATGTTCCACTGCATACAGCGCGGCTTGGGTGCGGTCTGCCACTCCCAGTTTGTCGAAAACCGTGCTGACATAGCCCTTGACCGTCCCCTCGGTTAGATGCAAGGCAAGGGCAATCTCCTTGTTGCTTTTCCCTTTTGCGATCAACTGCAAAATGTTGAATTCCCGCGAGGTCAAGCGCGAGTGGGGGGATGTGTCCGTCCCGGTGAGGTGGCGCATCAGGAATTGCTGTGCTTCCGCATGCAGGGCAGGCTTGCCCGCCGCCGCCGAACGGATGGCATTCAATAACTCTGCCTTAAGCACATCCTTCAATAAATAACCGATCGCGCCCGCCTGAATCGCATCGCGTACACGCTGGTCATCGGAATACGACGTCAGTACCAGCACCTGGGTCGACGGGCTGACCGCAACCACTTGTTTTGTCGTTTCTATTCCATCCAAGCCTGGCAAAACCACATCCATCAAAACGACGTCCGGTTTGTGAAGTTTGGTCATGGATACGGCTTCATCGCTGTTGCCAGCCGTCCCGATCACTTCGAACTCGCTTTCCTCGCTCAACAAAATTTGTAATCCCTCGCGGACGATCTCATGGTCGTCCACGATCAAGACACGAATCGGTTTCATAGATGGATCTCCTTGAGTGGTATTGCCACTTCGACTGCCGTACCCTGCCTGGGCGCAGAGGTGACGTTCAGAGTGCCGCCCATTGCCTCGGCTCGTTCCTTCATTGTTCTCATTCCAAGACCGCTCCCTTCGAGTTTGTCGTTCTCGGCAGGCTGATTTATAAAACCCTGCCCATCATCGACGACGGAAAAAAAGAGTTTATCCGATTCGCATTTTAGCTGAATGGATACATGACGTGCCCTGGCATGTTTGACCGCATTGTTCAGCGATTCCTGTGCAATACGGTAAACACTTTCCTCGAGCATCGGTTCCTTGCCGGACCTCGACCCTGATTGCCCGCCAAAAAGCTTTACCGCCGCCTCATCCACTGCAACGTTTACGATGATGCCATCTTCAGAAAAATCCCCGGCAAGCAAACGCATGGCTCCCACCAACCCGTAGTGACGGATTCGCTCCAACCCGGTCAATGTGACGGGCAGTTCCGTATCTTGAAGCTCCTCGCTCGATCTCAGTTCGAATAGCAGGGAACGCATCTCGCGCAACGCGGTCTGGCTCAACTCCAACAGGCGTTCCACCCGTCGTTCTCCTTCAGCCGGGTCACGCCGCAAGGCTGGCGTAATTGACTGTGCGATCAACGTTGTACTAAAGATCAATTGAGTGACCGAGTCGTGCAGTTCACGCGCTAATCTCTGCCGTTCCTGCAGGACCGCAAGTTGCTGACCGCGTTGTTGCAGGAGCGTCTGCTGCACACGATGATCGATGGCAATCGCCAATTGGGCTGCCACCGCCCGATATGGACTCAAGGTGTCTTCAGCCCATTCATAAACCCCTTCATGACTCAATACCACCAAGCCGATCCGTTGGCTTCTCACGATCAGAGGGATCATAGCGAGCGCCCACCTGCCTGATTCCTCCTGTATTTGCCGCAGGGAGTCCGGAACACGCAGGTCGCTGCGCACATCAGAAATGGCAATCGTTTCGCCTGAATCAAGGATCGGATCAAGGTCATCTCTAATGTAAGGCAGGCGTTCTTCAAGCCGTTCTGAGCCGCTTTCGGGAGTCCAACGTCCTTTAACGATGATGGCAATGCGTTGATTGTTCTCGTCAAACTCATAGAGGCAAATATTGCATATATGTTGTCCGCCCGCAGCCACCTGGTCGAGGTAGGCATCGATCACCCCGTCCACATTGTCGGATAGACCGATGCGCTGACTGGTTTTGTAAAGCAACTGCATTTCATTGAGAGCATGCTGGCTGGCTCTGAACAGGTTTGCATTGTGAATGGCAACTGCCGCATATTGAGCGAAGAATTCCAGCGTCTCCACATCATGGTCGTTGAACCTTCGCGCATCAGCGCCGATCCCGAAAAAACCGATCATCTTTTCGCCCCATTGGATCGGCACACCGATCACCGAATGTTCCACCAGGTCTTGTAAAGTAGGTTGATTAAGTTCTCCGTATCGGTCCAGCCTTATCGTCCGCTTTTCAAGCAAAACGGCTCCTGCCAAGCCCATACCGGGTGCCATCTCAGCGCCCAGCTCCTCATCCGGCATGTTATGAACCGCAACAGTCCGTATCGTTGACTTGCCATTGCGTTTGACTACCAGCCCAATTGTGCCATGCGTGGCTTCAATAAGGGTCACAGCGCTTTCAAGGATATTTGAAAGCAGGGGGTCCAATTCTAATCCGCTGCTGATGGTTGCCATGACCCGCTGAAGAATATCAGCGCGGCGAATGGCATCAGCAAAATTCTCGTTGGAAAGGGGAGCGGGTTGGGGGGCAGGCTTCAATTTGATGCGCTTTACCTGTAAATATTTTACAAATTATATACCAAACGAGGGTATGTGCAAATCATCGTATGTTCATAATCAATTTTGTTTTGGGCAGACATTTGCAATTTCCTGTTGACAAGAAAATGCAGATGCCGAAATTTTTAACGACTTTGCAACCGGTGTGTGCCTTGATAAGAATTGTTGAGGTCTGATGGTTATTCCTGATGCCGCACATATGTCGGAACAACTTATTGCAAAAGCGATCTTAAGCTCAATGCACCTCTTCTTAAAGACGTTAATAACCTTAAAGACCTTAATGATCTTGTGAGTATATATGATGGGAATATGAAAAGACTCTCCAAATATTTTAAGATAAAAACACATGTAAAAACCTTTACATAAATGAATTGTTGTATACAATATTCATAGAATAATGATTTATTAAACTTTTTTTGTTTGTTGATGATAATAAAGTTTGAATGGATGCGATTTTATAAAGCATAATCGAATCGAAATCGCAAAGAAGGAATGACAAAGGAAATGATATGTATCTCTGCGTACTAACAAGCACACCTGATGAAAACGATATTCCATATGATCCCTCACCGTATATGAATGGTTATCGTTGGAAGCAGCATCATGTAGAACCGACAGAAGTTGAAAAACAGATCAAACAATTGATGAATGAAGGAGTGGATGTATTCGTCAATTTGTGCGATGGCACTCCCGATGATGCTCTTTCAGGAATTGCGCTGGTCAAGGCGCTCGAAAAATATAATGCCGCCTTTACAGGTGCTGATTCTAAATTTTTTGATCCCACTCGCGATGAAATGAAGAGCGCTGCCAAGCGTATCTCCGTCCCCACGCCCAACTGGATGTTTGCCAGCCGTGTGGAAGATGCGGAGAAGATCGCGAAGCGTCTCAAGTTTCCCATGCTCGTCAAACCGCCTCATGGATATGCCAGCGTTGGCATTCGCCGCAAATCGCGCGTTGAAACCATTGATGAACTGCGTGAACAGTTGAAGCTCGAGATCGCCGAGTTTGGGCGCGCGCTCATCGAAGAATTTATCGAAGGACGCGAGTTCACCTGCCTAATTACTGAAAACGTCCAGAACCCGACCAAGCCGCTCACGTTCACCCCGGTCGAATTCATCTTCCCGGAGGGTGAGTCTTTCAAGCATTACGATATGAAATGGGTCGATTATGAAAGGATGTCTGTGGCAGTCGTGAACGATCCGCGCATCGAGAAAGCCCTTCGCGAGCAGACCATACGCGTCTTCAAAGAACTTGGCGGCAACGGCTATGCCCGCTGTGACTATCGCATGGACGCGGATGGCACCATCCACATGCTTGAGATCAACCCCAACTGCGGTATCTTCTATCCTCCGCATGAACCCGGTTCCGCTGACTTCTCACTGCTTAATGACCCGAAGACCAACCACACCAAATTCATGAAGCTGATCGTCAGCAACGCACAGCACCGCCAGACTCGCATTGCCGCCGAGCGCATCATCAAACGCCAGCAGCGCAAACGCGTGCCGGTCGAGCAGATGGCTTACACCTAATAATGAAAATGGGACACAGCAATGTGTCCCATTTTTTATCTCTGAAGGATGCCTGCTCCCTCACTGGCTTTACAAACATAAATATTCGCCTCAAGCCCCGCCCTCTGCCTGTATGCCGCAGAAACGGCATTGACAAACTCCTCAGCTTTTTCTTCCGCAACCAAAGCCACAGCACAACCGCCAAAACCTGCACCGGTCATGCGCGCGCCATAACAACTGGACTGTTCCCGCGCACATTCGACCACGATATTGAGCGCATCGTTCGTAACCTCAAAATCATCGCGCAGACTATTGTGACTGGCATTAAACAATTCGCCCAATCGCTTTACATTCCCATCTTTCATCGCTTCAATCGCTTCGAGCACTCTCTCATTTTCCGTGACAATATGTCTGGCGCGTTTGAACGCAATCTCGTTTAATCCATTTCCTGCTTTCCACTTTCCAAGCTCTTTTACACTCACATCTCGCAACGCCTTCACCCCAAACCAACGTGCCGCCTCCTCGCATTGACTTCGCCTCTCGTTGTACGCCGAATCAACCAATCCACGGCGGGTGGAGGTATCGAGAATGACGACGGAAATTCCCTTTGGCAGGGGCGCATGCTGGGTTTCCAAGGAACGGCAGTCCATGAAAAGGGCATAACCTTCTTTGCAGGCAGCGCTTGCCATCTGGTCCATGATGCCGCAGTTGACGCCGACCCACTCGTTTTCTGCTTTTTGGGCGAGCTTTGCCATGGTCGGTGCATGCCACTCGAAACCCGATACGACGGAAAAAGCTCTGGCAACAGCCAACTCGACTGCGGCGGAGGAGGAAAGACCGGCTCCACGTGGGACATCTCCCGTCATCACACCATCGAAACCTTTCAGCTTGTATCCAGCCTTCATTAGTTCATTGGCAATGCCTTTCGGATATTCGAGCCAGCCAGAGTCTCGGGTGAGAGAATGCAGATCGAAGGCAGATTCAGCTTCACGGTTTGTATTGAGCCGTGTCGCATCGTCCCTGAAAGGGGAAATATCCAAAGAAAAGAGGCGCACGGTTGTATCCGAACGGGGGTGCAGGGCGATCCACACACCACGGTCAATTGCCATTGGCAGGACGAAGCCATCGTTGTAATCGGTATGTTCGCCAATCAAATTTACCCGCCCCGGCGCGCGGACGATAATCTCTGGTTTGGCGTTAAAATGGGATTGAAATTGTTGCGAGAGAGTTGTCAGGTCCATATCCGCGTTT
>JACPVC010000159.1 GCA_016191955.1 Chloroflexota bacterium | reverse complement strand
GATGCCTTCGCTCATGATCTCAAGGATGCCGCCGCGCAGTTCGATGCCCTCCTTCTGCGCTTCCGCCTCGCGGATCATCATGGCGAGGGTCTCTTTTTTGAGGCGGTTGGCGTTCGGGATGTTAAGTCCCTTTGCCATGGCGCGTAGTTTGGAAAGGGGTTCGTTTTCCAGTTCAAGTATTTTCATTTTATTCTCTCTCGGCGTGAATGAATTTTCAGGGATCGGGTTGTTTGGCACAACGGGGGAATTATGTATAACTTCAACAACAGGGTTGGGAGGGTTGTTCGACTGAAAGGAAGAGCGGTTGTTGTTGCGGCTGGTCTGATGGGGATTATTTCTCCTTACTGTGTTATTGGGTCTGCGAGGCGTGCTGGTAGGTTTATTGGGCATGTGAATTCGTTTGTTGGGATGAGAATGTGAAAAAAACCAGTCCCCGCTTGGGCTGGTGAATTCCTAAATGATTTTAAAAGGTTGTGGGATGAATTTCAAAGTTATAGGGTTCAACTTGCAGGCACAAAGATTTTGCGATTTACATTTCACTGCGATGCTTTTTCAAACGGCAGGGGGAACGACCAAATTATAGCACTTCCATACAGCAGATGCAAGCAACCGAAAAATCAATTTTCGGCGTCGAGTATACGATTTTGCAAATCCAATAGATGGCGATAAAACGAATCTTTGCGAGCAAGTTCCGTATGGGTGCCGCGTTCGATGATCTGCCCGTGATTCATCACAAGGATTTCGTCGACATGTTCCAAGCCCACGAGGCGATGTGTAATGAGCAATGTGGTTTTTTGTTTCATCACATTGAAGAGCGTATCCAAGACTTGCTTTTCGGTCAACAGGTCGAGGTTAGCGGTTGGCTCATCGAGGATCAAGATCGGCGCATCTTTTATCAAGGCGCGCGCAATCGCCAGCCGTTGACGTTCTCCGCCGGAGAGGCGCAGTCCCTGCTCGCCGATCAGCGTGTCGTAGCCTTTGGGCAAACTCACGATGAAGTCGTGGATCTGCGCAGATTTACATGCCGTTTCCACTTCTTCTTGTGTGACCTTTCGACGCGCGAACCGCAAATTTTCATAGATGGATGTGTTGAAGAAGTATGTATTCTGGGATACAACCCCGCATCTCGCGCGGACCTGGTCCTGGTCTAACGCTTTGAGCGATTCTCCGCTGAGAGTGATCTCTCCTACTTGATAGTCCCAGAATCGCAGCAGCAGATTTGCAATGGTGCTCTTGCCTGCCCCGCTCGGACCAACGATGGCAACTGAAGTCAAAGGTCGAAGGTCGAAGGTTACATGTTGCAGGGCAGGGGTAGGTTGAGTGGGGTAGGTGAAGGATAGGTCAGTAACGAGTAATGAGTGCTGAGTAACGAGTTGGGGTTCCTCGTTTCTCGTTACTTGTCCCTCGTTCCTGATCTCCGGCTCAACATCCACCACCTCAAACAACCTCCTTGCCGCCTCGCGCGAAGAATTCCACATTTGGGCGGCGAGCGGGAGCGGGATGACGGCTTCGAACGAAGCAAGCGTTAGCAAAGTCAACGAGGCAAGCATGGGACCGGGAAGATTCCCGTCCACGACTTGCGGAATGGTGAAGAAGAGAACCGACCACATTCCCAGATTGGTCAACAGCGTGCCAAGTGCAGAATGGACGCCCGTCACACGCGCCATGCGGCGTTGAGCGTTTCCGTAGTCGTTGGCGTTGGATGCAATTTGCGTAAGGCGTTCGTCGGCGCGTCCATAGACGATGAGGTCTGCCATGCCTTGAATGCCGTCTACCAGTTGAGTGTGCAAGTCGGCGCGTAGGGAGATGGTCTGCTCGGCGGATTTGCGGCTCGTCGTCTGCGCGAGGATGGGGAGGAGAATGCCGAGGCTGAGATAAAAGGTCAGGTAGACGGGAGCAAGCAGCGGGTAGAAAGAAGCGAGGAAGATGGCAGTGAAGAGTCCAACAATGATGGCGGTCAACGGGGGCGAAACGACGCGGACATAGAAATTTTCCAGCGTTTCCACATCGCCGATGATGCGGGCAAGCAAGTCGCCAGCGCGGAAGTTCATCAGGCGGGCGGGGGCGAGGGGTCCGAGCCTTTCGTAGAACCATACGCGCAGTTTGGCAAGCAGGCGGAAGGTGACGTCGTGCGAGACGAGGCGTTCGAGATAGCGGAAGACGGCGCGGGTGATGCCGAAGAAACGTGTGCCGACAGTGGAGACGCCGAATTCCGCGACGGAGGTTGCGATGGCGGCGGTGGAAATCAGCCAGGCGGAGGTGCCCATGAGTGCGACGCTGGCAAGGATGGTGATGGAACTGAGCAGGACGGAGAGGGCGACACGATGCCAGTTGCCGTGGAGGAAGGTCAGTAAACGCGGGAGGATTGGTGATTGGTGATTGGTAATTGGAGATTGGAGACTGGTTGAAGGTTGAAGGTTGAATGGTAAAGGTTGTTGAGAAGGTTCTGAAGTTGATGGGTTTTCAACTTGTAACTTGTAACCTGTAACTTGTAACTCGTAAGTTTTCACCATGCTCGCATACATGCCGTTTTGCGCGATGAGTTCGCGGTGCGTGCCTTGTTCGATGATCTTGCCTTCGTCGAGGACGATGATCTTGTCGGCTTGGAAGATAGTGTTGAGGCGGTGGGCGATGGTGATGGTGGTACGTCCGCGCATCAACTCGCGCGTGGATTTTTCGAGCAGAGATTCGGTCTCAGGGTCGAGCGCAGAGGTGGGTTCGTCGAGGATGAGAATGGGGGCGTCTTTGAGGAAAGCGCGAGCGAGGGCAAGGCGTTGGGCTTGTCCACTCGAGAGACGGGCGCCGCTTTCGCCGACGATGGTTTCGTATTTTTCTGGGAGCGATTCAATAAAATCATGCAGTCGCGCGGCTTTGGCGGCGTTGACGATTTCTTCATGGGTTGCGTCCGCTTTGCCGAGGCAGATGTTTTCGGCGATGGTGGTGTGGAAGAGGTGGGGTTTTTGAGGAACCCAGGCGATGGAAGGATGAGGGGTGAATGATGAAGGATGAATTGAAGGAGATTGGAGATTGGTTATTGGAGATTGGTAATTGATGTTGCCTTGGGTGGGTTGGATGAAGCCGAGGATCAGTTGAACAAGAGTTGATTTCCCTGCACCCGTTTTGCCGACGAGGGCGATGTGTTGACCTTGATTGATTTGCAAATTGATGTTTTGGAGGGCGGGGGTGGTTTCGTTGGGGTAGGTGAAAGATATGTTTTCAAGTTTAAGGTTTAAGGTTGAAGGTTCAGAACCTTGTAACTTGTAACTTTCAACTTGTAACTCAGGAACTGGTGTATCCAAAATCTCATAAAGCCTCTTCGCCGCCGTCGTGCCGTTCATCCCCGCATGGAATCTGGCACCGAGGGCGCGCAGGGGCATGTAGAACTCGGGGGCGAGGATGAGCAGGAAGAGCGCGGGTTGAAATTCCATGTTGCGGTAGAGCAGGCGGAAACCGATCTCCACAGCGATGAGGGCGGTGCTGATGGTGGCGAGCATTTCCAGCGCGAGCGCGGAGAGGAAGGTGATGCGCAAAACGCTCAGGGTTGTGTCGCTGTATTGCTCGGAGATTTTGGCGATGTTCTTGGCTTGTCCCTTCGATTGACCGAAGAGTTTGAGCGTGGTTAGCCCTTGCAGGCTATCGAGGAAGTGGGCGCTGAGCAGGCGCAGGGTTTCGTATTGACGTTTGGTGACAACCTCCGCGCCTTTGCCGATGATAATCATGAAAAAAGGAATCAGCGGGGCAGTGATGAGGAAGACGAAGCCGGTTAATAAATCAATGGGGAAGACGAAAAATAAAATGGAGATCGGAACAAGTGCGGTGACGACGAGCTGCGGAAGGTATTGGCTGAAATACGCATCCAGCGCTTCGATGCCTTCGACGGCGGCTGTGGTCAACTCGCCTGTGCGCTGTCCACGCGAGTAGGCGGGACCGAGTTTGAGGACGTGGGCAAAGAGGCGTTCGCGTAAATCCGTTTTGATTTTGACAGCGACGGCGTTGGCAGCGACTTCGTTGAGCCATGTCAGGAAGCCACGTCCGCTGATGGCGAGAAGAATGAAGAGGAGGGGAGTAGTGACTTGCGCAAGAGTCCGCTTTTGGAGGAAGACTCCATCGATCACGCTGCTGAGGAGCCATGATTGCCAAATGGTCAGGAACCCAGCTAAAAGTCCAGCAAGAACCGTTAACGTCAAAGAGAAGCGGGTATCGCGGGTGAGGGATAAAAGTCTGCGGTGCATTGTCGAATTGGGAGTCTAAGTGCGTCGCACCAGATGGGTGGACGAGTCTGATTAAGTAGGAGAATCTACTCGTTGGGATTATCTTATCGAGTAAGGTGCGATGCCTCGCTGGTAAAAAGTTGGAAGGTTGAACGAGTATACCCCGCCAACCTTCCAACCTTCCAACCTTCAACTTGCAACCTGTAACCGATTTAATACACGAGGCTCTTCTTATCAGTGCTGATGCGTTTGCGGAACATGTAGTACGTCCAGCCTTGGTAGACGAGCACGATGGGCACGAAGATGAGTGCGACGATGGACATGACCGTCAGGGTGTATTGTGAGGACGAGGCGTTGTAGATGGTCAACGAGTAGGCAGGATTGGTGCTGGAAATCATCACGTTGGGGAAGGTCATGGTGAAGAAGGTGACCTGAGTCAGCACGATGTTGAGCGCGGTCATGATGAATGCCCAGCCTTCCATCTTGTTGTTGATGAAGTAGCCAGTAGCGAGAAGTACGACCACCGCGGCAAACGGAACAAAACCAGGGTTGACGATGCCATGCTGCCAGAAGCCCGCAATGTAAGTGAAGACGCCGAGGATGATGTACAGCACGGTGGCGGCGATCCAAAGTTTTTTGGCGAAGCCGTTCACACGTTCGCGTAACTCACCTTCGAGTTTGAGACCGAGGAAGTTTGCGCCGTGCAGAAGGAAGATGCTCACGGTGGTCACGCCGCCGAGCAAGCCGTAGGGGTTCAGCAGGGTGAAAAGATTGCCCGTGAACATCATATCTTGGTTGATGGGCACGCCGCGTGCAAGATTGGCGAAGGCAGCGCCGAGCAGCAACGCGGAGAGGAAAGAGCCGATGGCAATCATCCAATCGAAGGTGTTGCGCCACTTGGGGCTGGAGTCTTTGGAGCGATATTCGAAAGCGATACCGCGCAGAATCAAGCCGATGAGCAGCAGAAACAGCGCGAGATAGAAGCCGCTGAACATCGTCGCATACCAGTGAGGGAATGCGGCGAAGGTCGCGCCGCCCGCAGTCAGCAGCCAGACTTCATTGCCGTCCCACACTGAGCCGACGGTATTGATGATGGCGCGGCGCTCTTCATCTTTCTTGCCGAGGAAGGGCAGTAACATGCCCACGCCGAAGTCGAAGCCTTCGAGGAAGTGGAAGCCGATCCACAGAACGGCGATCAGAATAAACCAAAGGATTTGAAGAAATTCGTAAGACATAATAATCTCCAATGTCGTTGCGAGGAGCGTTCTGTGCGACGAAGCAATCTCCATTAACAGGAGACTGCTACGCGCCAAGGAGCGGCGCTCGCGGCGACATATTTAGTCATCCGCGCCGACACGGGCGGGAGCGACATCAACGGATTCATGCATGGCGGCATCGGGTCCGGCGATGGCATATTTGCGCATCAGGTAGACCATCGCACCCGCAAGCGCGCCGTACACGACAACATAACCGATCAACGAGATCAACAGGTCAACCGTAGTGAGGTTGGGGGAAACGGCGTCCTGCACTTTGAGCAAGCCTTGCACGATCCACGGCTGGCGTCCCATTTCGGTCAGGATCCATCCGCTCATGTTTGCGATGTACGGCAGGACAATCACCCACGGAACCCACTTCATCCACTTGGCGTTTTCGTATTTGCCGCGCAGGGCAAGCAGGAATAGGAATGAAAGCAGCATCATCAAGAAACCGACAGACATCATGAAGCGGAACGTCCAATAGGTGACGACCATCAACGGGACATAGTCACCGGGACCATACGTCGCCTCATACTCTTTTTGGATGTCGTTCACGCCTCGGACTTCACACTCGAAGTTGTTACAAGCCAGAAAGCTCAACACCGCTGGGACTCTGATCGACCAAACTTCGCGCTTGCCGCTCAGGTCGCCGATGGTGAGGAGGGAGAAATCGGCAGGCTGTGATGTTTCCCAGTGCGCTTCGATGGCGGAAAATTTCATCGGTTGGGTTTCGAACATGTACTGTCCGTTCGTGTGACCGCCGAAGAAGACCAGCGTGCTGGCAATCAAACCGACGATAGTGGCTGCCTGGAAGGAGTGCTTGAACAAATCCACGTTTTGCTTGCGAATGATGTGATATGCGCTCACGCCGAGAATCAGGAAGCTGGCGGTGGTGAGTCCAGCCGCGATGGTGTGCCAGAAGAACAGCCAACCTTTCGGATTCATGACCAACGCAAAGAAATCGACCAGTTCAGCACGCCCCGTCACTTCGTTGATGACGAAACCGACTGGGTGCTGCATCCAGCCGTTGGCGAGCAGAATCCATAACGCAGAGAGATTCGAACCGATGGCGGCAAGCCAGATCGCGGCGAGGTGAACTTTCTCGGGCACCTTGCCTTCGCCGAAAATCCAGATTCCAAGGAATGTGGATTCGAGGAAGAACGCCATGAGCGCTTCAATCGCGAGCGGAGCGCCGAAAATGTCGCCGACGAAGCGGGAATATTCCGACCAGTTCATGCCGAACTGAAATTCCTGCACGATACCGGTCACCACGCCAATGGCAAAGTTGATGAGGAACAGCTTGCCCCAGAATTTTGCCATCTTATGAAAGGACTCATCCTGGGTCTGGTAGTAGCGGGTTTGGAAGTAGGCTACGAACCAGGAAAGCCCAAGGGTGAGGGGGACAAAGAGAAAGTGGTACACAGTCGTAAGACCGAACTGCCACCGTGAAAGAGTGATTGGATCCATAGATGTGTTCTCCAAAAATTAATCGGCTAACTTTATCCAAATTGGTCGAAACCTTGACCACTTTGGTCAACGATTACCGGTATTGTAAACATTAAGCCTAAGAGGAGGGTGTGAAGAATGTCACAAAATAACTTGACTATTGTAATGTTTATGTTTCGCTATGTAAATTATTTATTGTCGGAGCACATGAAAACAAAAAGCGCCAGAAACGGAATCTGGCGCTTTTGGGGGTAGAGGTTTTACTTTGGGTTCGGGTACGCGGACTCGGTGCCGGGTTCATCCACACCGTCTACGAAACGTTCACCGTATAGCTCTCCGTTGACCGTCACAGTATATGTGCCGTGACCGGTCAGGTACTGGTCTGTGCCCTCCACACTTTTCCAGGTAAAGGTCAATTGATTGCCTTCCAGAGTCCCCACGCCTTCTTGTATATCTCCAGAGACAAGCCACTGAAGGTTGTATTCGTT
>JACPVC010000158.1 GCA_016191955.1 Chloroflexota bacterium | reverse complement strand
TTTTTCAGAGCAAACCGTAACGGTCACATGCATCTTGTTGCCGTGAATGTTGTAATCGAACTTCGGTCCGGTCACAGTGACAGCGCCGTTGCCGGGAACGGTCTCTACCCAGGTGAGACCATTACAGCCCGTCGTAATGGGGAAATTGTTATAGGTCACGGAACGGGTATTATTCTTCACCGTATCCTGCATCACAATACGGATCGAGCTTAGAGGATATCCGCTCTCATTGGTGATCGTTAAGTTCACCCAATGAGTTTTATCACAGACAAACATGCCTTGTCCCTGTAATTTAAAGTCAATGGTTGGGACGGTGGTTGCCGTGTGTGTGGGTGTAGGCGGCGGCGTGACAACCGGCAGCAGCAGTTGATTCCCGCCTTCAAAGACGGCATATTCGCCCCAAACCCAGCAATAATCTGTAAATACATACGGGTTGGGGATGTACCAATATTGGCTGGTCGGGTCGCGCCCGATCACTTCAACTTCCATCCCTACCAACAAAGAACCGACGATCTCATACGATTTTCCCGGACCCGCACGGCAATGCGTTGGGCGTGAGACGCTCATCTTTATTGGAGGTGGAGTAAACGTGGCGGTCGGTTCAAGCGTCACCGTCTCTGTGCCGGGTGGCTTGGTCAAAGACGGGGTCTGCGAAGGGAACCGCGCCGTGAGGTAAATCAAGGTTGGCGTAAAGGTCATCGTCAACGATGGAGTCGTGCTTGGCAGGGGCGTTGCAGGCGCGTTCAGTGTCAGCCCGGCAATGATGGTCTCAGCGGCATTGGTACTAACTGCATCCGTATTCTCTAACGAAATACCGGGAATGGCACATGCCAAAGCACTGATGACCAACATGATAAATGGAACATTTTTTTTCAAACAAGGCATGGATTACTCCTGTTTCACTCCCCAATTATGACACGAAAATCAAAGATACCAGATCAAGTATCCCTTGCCCAGCCATTTTTTATGTTGGTCAACGTCAAAACCTTTTTTCGCCAAAGTCTCGGCGGCAACGGCAAACCATTGCTTCAATCCGAATGTCTTTGCAGATGCCGTCTCAGCCGCGGAGCGCTTCCATGCTTCAAAGAAATCATAGATCGGCTCGCCCTTCACCACGCGGTGGATGTAATTCTTCGGCAGGATGGTCTGAAATTCTTCGACATCGAACCCGGTGTGAAAATTAGTGGAGAAGACCAACGCCTCGAACGACCATTGACCTGCCTCTACCCTGCGAGCCACATTCGCCGCCCAAACGCTCCCAAACGGAGTCGACGTCCCTTCGATGAGCAAGCCCCCCGGCAGAACATACTCCGCGAGCCGCTCATAGGCAGGGGCAAAATCCTTCTCTTCATATTGACGCAGCACATTGAAGGCGCGGATCAATCTCACAGCCTCGCCGCTTTGTAATGGCAAATTAAATCCACCCAGCCGAAAGAAAGTCTTTTCATCGACAAAAGGCAGCGCAGCTTCGACGCGTTCCTTATCGATCTCCACGCCAAGGATTTTTAGATTTGGATTCACGCGTCGAAAACGTGCCGCACTTTCAAGCGTGGTGCGCGCGTCGAAGCCGTAACCGAGATCCACGAACAGGGACTTGGCGAACAGGTCATCGGTCCGTGTGAGAAGCGAGGGTTCGTAGAGCAGGACAAAGTTATCAACTCGTCGCAGGCGATTGTCGGCAGTCTTTCCTCTGGTCAATTGCCCTTCCGGCTTTTTGGTTAATGCCTTTTTCATGATCTCCCATTATACTGATGAAGGTACCAAGGAGTTGCCCTCATGCTTCTTTCCATTGATAAAGATTTATTGAAGTCATTGCTTGTCATGGCAGATATCATCGAAGCGCGCGACCCATACACGGGCGGTCACGTTTGGCGCGTATCGCATATCGTCAAAAACCTCGCGCTCCAAGCAGGCTTATCGAAGGATGAAGCCATATATGCCAGCATCGGCGCTTACATACACGACCTCGGCAAAGTGGGCATCCCCGATGCGATCCTAAACAAAGCGGGCAAACTTACAGACAGCGAATTCGAGACCATCAAAACCCACCCCGTCATCGGTGCGAATTTATTGAACGAGCATCCGCTCGGTGAGCTCGTGTACGATGTTGTCATTCATCATCATGAACGCCTGGATGGCAACGGATATCCGCATCGCGTGGATGGAGATGCCCTTTCGATGAACGCGAAGATCGTGGGGTTGGCAGATGCCTTCGACGCCCTCACCAGTTCGCGTCCCTATCGCAAAGGGACGAAGATCGACGATGCCATTGCCATTCTGACGAAAGACAGCGGCTCGCACTTCGACCCCAGCCTGGTCACTGCGCTTCAAGCCTTAAGCCACACTCCCGAGCTAGCGCACATCGTTGGGCATAGCGATGAAGGCATTCCGCTGATTGACTGCCCCGCCTGTGGAGCCGTCTTTTCAATCTCACGCCAGACAAGAGACGGAGACATTGCCCATTGCAGAGTCTGCACTGGGAAACACATCATGCACAAATCGGGCAGCACGTTCACGCCGGAATTCACCGGTACCACAGGAACCCCGCAAGACCTCCTACCCAAACCCGACCTGGATATCATCACCGATTTTGTTCTCAAAATCCCCAAGGCGTTGCAGGTGGAACACAACAACCAGAAAAAGCCCTCTTTCTTTCAAAAGCTGATGGTCAGGGCGAAATAACGCGTGTAGTTGGCGTTCTCTAACGCCAATGGGCGTGTAAGAGAACGCGCCCTACGCGGGCTACGAGATTATTTTCTAGGACTTACGCAGTTCAAAATCTCTTGCCCTTTGCAAGAGGTCTAACATATAAAAATGCCCCGAACTTTCATTCGGGGCATTTTGCATGATTTTATTAGTCGCCAACGGTGGTATCTGGCAATTCTTCGGCGGAGCTTGCGGCAGGCTCTTCGCCAGGGACAGTGAAACGCCCATGGATGAAGCCCGTTCCCGCCGGGATCAGCTTACCGATGATGACGTTCTCCTTCAAGCCGTAGAGCGGGTCAGTGGTGGAACCGATGGCAGCGCTCGCCAGCACCTTGATGGTGTGCTGGAAGGACGAGGCAGAGAGGAAGGAGTCGGTGCTGAGAGAAGCCTTGGTCACACCGAGCAGGACTTCGCTAAAGCGCGCCGCGGATTTTCCTTCCGCGATCAACTGCTCGTTCTGCTTGCGGATGTCGAGTCGGTCAACCACATCGCCGGGCAGGTACTTGGTGTCGCCAGGGCGGGTGACCTGCACCTTGCTCAACATCTTGCGGATGATGACTTCAAAGTGCTTGTCGTGGATATTCTGACCCTGCGAGCGATACACCTTCTGCACTTCGGTCATCAGGTACATCTGGCAGGCATCGCGTCCCTGAATTTTCAGGATGCGGTGCGGGTTGAGCGAACCTTCGGTGAGAGCAGTACCTGCTTCCACATGCGTGCCATCGCGGACGAGGATGCGCGAGGTGTTGGGGATGTCGAGGATGGCTTCTTCGCGCTGTTCGTAAGAGACGATGACCTTGCGATCTTTCTTCTCCACGGCAACACGTCCGCCGTGCTGGGCAACGATGTTCGCCTTGTCGAGTGTGGCAAGCACATCGCCAGCCTGCACTTCAGATTCATCCTTGGCGATGATCTTCCAATCTTCAGGAATGGCATATTCATCATGCACCATTTCCGCGTGTTCGATGTGGACTTCGCGCATGTCGGCATATTTCTCCGACTGTTGAATGCGCACGATTCCGCCGATCTCAGCGACGGTCGCTTCACCCTTCGGCTGTTTGCGCGCTTCGAAGATTTCTTCCACGCGCGGGAGACCCGTGGTGATGTCGGTAGCGCCCGTAGACGCCACACCACCAGTATGGAAGGTGCGCAGCGTAAGCTGCGTACCCGGTTCACCGATGGACTGGGCCGCAACGATGCCGACCGCAGAACCAAGTTCCACCATAATGCCGCGTCCGAGATCGATGCCGTAGCATTTGGAGCAGATGCCATGAGTCAATTCACAGGTCATGGGCGAGCGCATTTTTAACTCAGTAACACCTGCGTCCTGGATCTTGCGCGCCTGGTCATGTGTAATGACATCGTTGTATTCAGCCAGCACTTCACCCGTTTTCGGGTCGAGGATGCGGTCTGCAGCGAGGCGGCTGTACAAGCGGCTCGCCAACGACTGACCCGCCACATCGTCCGACTTGCGGATCCAGACACCATCGTGCGTGCCGCAGTCGTATTCATTGATGATGATGTCCTGTGCAATATCCACAAGACGGCGGGTGAGGTAACCGGCATCCGCTGTACGCAGCGCGGTATCGGCAAGACCCTTGCGGGCGCCGTGTGTTGAAATGAAGTATTCCTGCGCGGTCAGACCTTCGCGGAAGTTCGAGCGGATCGGCATCGGGATGATACGACCGGAGGGGTCAGCCATCAAACCACGCATACCTGCCAACTGCGAAATGGTGGAGAACCCACCCTTCGTCGCGCCGGAGGTCGCCATGGTGGACAAGTTCCCATCAGGGTCCATATGACGCTTTACAGCATCACCGACCTTGTCAGTGGTTTCCTGCCAGATCTGGATTTCGCGTTCGTTCTTTTCCTGCTCAGTGAGCAGACCACGGCGGAAATCGCGCTGCACCACTTCGACGGCTTTCAAGGCTTCGTCGATGATCGGCTTGCGTTCCGGCGGGATGGAGATATCGGCAACCGCGAGGGTGGTGCCGGATTTCATGGCGAATTCAAAGCCAATGCTCTTGATGGCATCTGCCACATTGGTGGTCACTTCCTGACCGCACAATTCGTAGACTTCGGCGACCAGGTCCTTCACGCCACCTTTATCCAATTTCTTGTTGACGAACTGCACATCCTCAGGCAGGATGCGGTTCAGGAGCACGCGTCCGACGGTAGTGTTGATAATGCGTTTTTCTGGTTCTGCCAGGCGTGTACCTTTGTCATCGTACCAGGTCGTCGCAAGCAGTTTGATCTCAGAGTGAACGTCCACCTGATCGAGAGCATAAGCGAGTTCCACTTCATCGAAATCAGAGAACGCGCGTCCATCGCCACGATGTTTGGCTTTCTGTTCCATCGAGAGATAATACACGCCGAGCACCATGTCCTTGGACGGGGAGATGATCGGCTCGCCATCTGCCGGCTTGAGCAGATTCTTGGAAGCGAGCATCAAGTCGCGGGCTTCCTGAACCGCCTTTTGGGAGAGCGGAACATGAACCGCCATCTGGTCACCGTCGAAGTCCGCGTTGAAAGCGGTGGTGACGAGCGGATGAAGTTGAATGGCAGAGCCTTCGATTAGGATCGGTTCGAACGCCTGAATACCGAGACGGTGCAGCGTAGGAGCGCGGTTCAACAACACGGGACGGTCGCCGATAACGCCTTCGAGCGCTTCCCACACTTCGGGGCGGTTGCGTTCGATCAGGCGGCGGGCGCCCTTCACGTTGGCGGCATAGCCGTTCTGCACGAGACGGGCAATCACGAACGGACGATACAGTTCGAGCGCCATGCTCTTGGGCAGACCGCATTGATTCAGTTTGAGAGTCGGACCCACCACGATCACGGAACGACCGGAGTAGTCCACGCGTTTACCGAGCAGGTTACGGCGGAAGCGACCCTTCTTGCCTTTGAGCATATCGCTCAAAGACTTGAGTTCGCGGCGTCCACGGCGGGAGAGAGCCTTGCCGCGCTGGCTGTTGTCGATGAGGCTGTCAACAGCTTCCTGCAACATACGCTTCTCGTTGCGGATGATGACATCCGGCGCGCCGAGTTCGAGCAGTCTCTTCAAACGGTTGTTGCGGTTGATCACGCGACGATAAAGGTCGTTGAGGTCCGAAGTCGCAAAGCGACCACCATCCAACTGCACCATCGGGCGCAGGTCGGGAGGGATCACGGGCAGCACAGTCAGGATCATCCACTCAGGGCGGTTGCCGGAACGCTTGAAGGCTTCCACAACCTTGAGACGAGTGGTGGCTTTCTTGCGCTTCTGCTTGCTCTTGGTGGTGCGGACTTCGTGCCAGAGTTCTTCGGAGAGTTTGTCGAGGTCGAGGCGTTCGAGCACATCATAGAACGCTTCAGCGCCCATGTCGGCGCGGAAGACCTGACCCCAACGCTGCTTGAGTTCGCGGTAGCGGATTTCGCTGATGAAGGTGAAGGGACGCAGTTCGAGCAGTTCATCGCGCAAGCGGGATGAATTATTCGAAGAAACAGAAGACTGCGATTCCAACTGGTTGCGCAGGGCTTCCATTTCGGTGTCTGCCTGAGCCTTGATGGTGGCAGCCTTGGTCTTGAGATCATCGATCTCAGCCTGGCGCTTATCCTTCAATTCGTTCTCGAGCGCTTCCAGTTTCTTCTGAACGGTCTTCTGAATAAGTGTGATGTGCTTGCTGGCAACCTTGTCGCCGGCATCGATGATCTTCTCGCCGGACTGTTCAAAGGCGATTGCCTTCTTGGCAGCTTCACCCATCTGGTCTTGAAGCTGTTTTTCCAGCTTCTGACCTTCCTTGATGATCGGGTCGAGTTGTTCGGCAATACCTTCATCATAGCCCTGCTCGAGCGTGGCTTGCTTCTGCTTGAGTTCGGTAATGCTGGCATCGCGTTTGGTCTTGATCTCGACGATGCGCGCGTTGATCTCCGAAGCCTGTTCGCGTTCGGATACGGTAATCTCATCTTCAAGGCGCTGGAGGGCTTTCTTGCGGGCTTCCTCGTCCACGTAGGTGACGATGTACTGGGCGAAGTAAAGTACACGGTCAAGGTTGCGGCGGGAAATATCCAAGAGCATACCCATCTGCGACGGGATGCGGCGGGTATACCAAATGTGCGCCACCGGGGAGGCAAGCGCAATATGCCCCATGCGCTCGCGACGCACGGAAGAACGGGTCACTTCGACGCCGCACTTTTCACAGGTGATGCCTTTGTATCGGGGGTTCTTGTACTTGCCGCAATAACACTGCCAATCGCGGGTCGGTCCAAAGATCGCTTCACAGAACAGGCCGTCTTTCTCGGGGCGCAGGCGGCGATAGTTAATGGTTTCGGGCTTCAGCACCTCGCCATACGACCACGACATGATCGTTTGGGGGGAGGCAAGGCTGATACGGAGTGCAGTCAATCCCTTGGTTTCCACTGGATCCTCTCCTAAAAAATAAAATTCTTTGAGCGTTACGGTATCGCATAGGTGACGCGTACCAGAGACAAACAAATGCAAGCGCTTTGAGTGATTTCCTCAAGCGCTTGCTGGTTGTGTGCTCAGTTTTTTTACATCCAACGAGCCAATTATATGGATTCAGGGGGCATCAGTCAAGGTCTTAATTAGTGAAGAGAGCCTGACTTTAAGGTGGAATCTGCGCCTCTTGCCCGAACTTTTGCCTGATTCAGCCTATCTGGGAGCTTCTCTAATCTGAAGATCAGAAAACCCAACCTCCACAGACGACTTCTCACTCGGCTCGGCGGCGAGGTAGAACCTCCCCATCTTGAAGCGCTCATCTTGAAAAGAGGTAGCGAGCACACCGTTCAGGTAGATGCGAAAATTACCCCCGTTGCAGATCACACGCAGACGGTTGAACGCGTCCATCCCTGGGCGCAGCGCTGTATGATACGACCACGGCATGATCTTATAAAAAAGCGACTCCCCTTTTTCATCCTTGGCAACATAGCCAAAGGTGTAGGACGCCTGAGCCGAGACCATGACGCCATAGCTGCCCTCGGGGGTGTGACGAAAAAAACAGCCGGCATTGATCCATTCCTTATTGCCGTCGAAGAATCGCATGGTTACACTGGCGTCGAAGTTATCCAAAAAGCCGGAGCTTTTCAGCATGAAATATGAGTTGAACTGCGGCTTGAACTTTCCGCGTAGTTCGGCGGGCGGTCCCTTGTGGAACGAGAGCATGTCAGTGTTGACCGTCTCCCAACCGGGTATGGTCTTTTGGCTGAAGTCTGCGCCGAGGAGCAGGTCACCCATATCCGGCTCAGGCGTGAGCGTTTTGGGCAGGCGAAAACTGGTGCCGCAAAATTCGCAAACGGCAACATCAGATTTAGCAGTAGAGGCGGGCAATGCCGCACCGCAGTTGGGACAATTAAGCGCTTTCATGGTGTGGGTATCAG
>JACPVC010000157.1 GCA_016191955.1 Chloroflexota bacterium | reverse complement strand
CTTATGCCATGGGCGCAGCGGCGGTGGGGTTCGAAGCGCCCACCGTCAACACCGCTGCCATCGACTATTTGCTAAACCGCGGCTATCGCCTCGAAGGCTTCATGGGTTCCATTATGTCGGAAGAGCCGTTTGGAAAATTCGAGAATTACCTGCTGTCGAGTCCGCCCTATTTTTTGTAAACAAAATAACATTAGGACTTACGCAAAACCCTAAGAGCAAGCCGCGAATTACACGAATTGTCACGAATTTTTTAACAATTCGCGTAATTTCGCGACATCGTGCCCGAAGGGTAAATTCGCGGCAAAAGATTTTGAACTGCGTAAGTCCTAAACATAAATCAAATACTGACCGCGTGCTTCGTGGTTAGTGTTTGATACTTAATTACTTACCTTACGCACCTGCGCTTCGACTACGAGCGGGATAAGCACCCGCTCTCCGCTCAGCGCGGCAGCCGTCCTGAGCGGAGCGACGAGTGAATCCTGAGCTTGTCGAAGGACGAGGAGCGCAGTCGAAGGGCGAGTGATGCAAGAAAATAAAAATCGCGTAAGGTGAGCCATTATTTTTGCGGCACTGCTTTTAGATCGGGCTATCTTTACGCCCCCGGCACGTACTTCTGTTCCCATTCCGCAATTGCGGCGCGGATGGCGGTTCTGACATTGGCGTCGGGCACGTCATCGATGGTCTCGAATTTTTGCGTGCCGATCTGCACTTCCAAGCCGCCATGCAGGGTGTCGTTGAGATGAATGCTCATTGATTCGAGCGGCGTCCCAGCAATGCGTTTTTGCAGGACGAAGTCAATTTGCTTGACCATGCTCAGCAGTTTGAATTCCACTTCGGGGTCGGTCTTCGGCTTTTGCGGGTTCACGGTCAGGGCGGCGGGAACCGGCTTCACTGTAGGAGGAACTGCGGGAACAGGAACAGGCTCCTGCCGAGTCGGAGGCGTGGCAAGTGGCGTGGATACTGCCGGCGGCGGAGTCGCAGCCTGCGGAGCGGCAGTCGGGGCTTCGAGCCAGGGTCGCACGTGGTTGATCAATTCGATCAGGCGTTTTCTTCGTTCGGGGGTAAGCGGGGCGTTCAACATCTGCCCGTCCATTTCGATCTGGACGCGTAAGCCGTCGTTGCTTTTGAGGCGCAGCAAGGAAGGTTCATTCACGACCTGCGGCGCTTGGGCGCTGAGGGCTTTGGCTTCTTCCAACTTCTTTTGCGCTTCGGCAATTCTGCGATCCGCTTCGGCGCGCGCTGCTTCGATCTTCTGGTCTGCGGTCTCCAACTTTTTGCGCGAGTCCATGTTCATGTTGAAATAACCGAGCAACCCGCCAATGAGGAACACGAGCAGACCTAAGCCCCATAACAAAATGGTGGAAATGGTTGTAGTAGCGAAATCAACTTGCGGCATGGTTATTTCCTTTCGAGCGGCTGGCATTTCGGGCACACATGCGTGCCGCGCTGACCGACCGTAAATTTTTGAATCTCCGTTCCGCACACGAGGCAGGGCGTGCCTTCGCGGTCGTATACCCGAAAATGATTTTGATACTCGCCGCCGCGATAGACCCAGTCGATACTGGCGCCGTTGCGGCGGATGCCTTCCTTCAATACGGACTTGATCGCTTCATACAACGCCGTTGCCTGTTTCAGCGTTACGGCATTCGACAACCCGAGAGGATGCAACTTCGCCATGTGCAGCGACTCATCCGCATAGATGTTGCCGACCCCGGCGAGAAAGGTCTGGTCGAGCAGCAGCGGTTTGAGTTGGCGGTTGCGTTTACGCAGGTTCTCGTACAACCACTGCGACGTGAACTCTTTGCCGAGCGGCTCCGGTCCGAGTTTGCCGAGGACGGTTTCAGGCTTGTCCGTAAGCCAGACGCGCCCGAACTTGCGCGTGTCGTTGAAGGCAAGCAGGCTTTCCTCTCCGCGTTTGCCGCGCAGGTTGAGGATGAGGCGGTCGTGTTTCTCGGCGTTAATTTTACCTTTTCTTACAGAAAGGTCGCCGCTCATGCGCAAATGTATTAGGAGATTGTAATCTTCAAGTTTGATGATGATATATTTTGCCCGCCTCGAAACCCCCAAAATGCGCTGACCCGCCACCTGCTCCTTGAACTTCTTCGGCGAAGGAGTGGCAATCGTCCGCGCCCAACGCACATCCGCAGAGACGATGGTACGCCCGGTTACATCCGGTTCGATGCTTCTTGCAACGGTTTCAACTTCGGGGAGTTCGGGCATAAGTCCTCTTATGTCATTGCGAGGAGCCGCGATAGCGGCGACGAAGCAATCTTCTATTATCCAGAGGCTGTTTCGCGGAAGAACTGCTCGCAGCGACATGAATCATTCGTTAAACATCTCTCCCACCGAGCGCCCTTCATGAGCGCGGCGGATGACTTCTCCCAACAGCGGCGCGATGGAGAGGACGGTGAGTTTGTCTTCGAGCAGCTTTTTCTTTTCAGGGGAAAGCGGCACGGAATCAGTGGTGATGATGCGCTTGATGGGCAGGGACGCGAGACGTACCGCGCCATTCGCCGAAAGGATGGGATGGATGAACGCCAGATACACATCGCGCGCGCCGTTACGTTTGACCACATCCACTGCCTGCGCGATGGAGCCGCCGGTATCCACCTCATCGTCCACGATGATGACATCGCGGTCTTTCACATCGCCGATCAAGGTTAAGGCTTCGGCTTTTGCATCGTTGCCATGACGGCGTTTTTCGATGAAGGCAATCGGTGTTTCCAAATCTGCCGCGTAGTTACGTCCCTTTTTGGCGAAGCCCAGGTCCACAGAGACGACGACCGGGTCTTTCATGTCCGCGCGTAGCGATTGGTTGATGTGATGGATGAGCATGTGCGAAGCCGTCAACACATCGCCGGGCACGGAGAAGAAACCCTGAATTTGACCGGCGTGTGGGTCGAGGGTCATGTAACGGTCTGCGCCCGCGGCTTCGATCATATCCGCCACCAAACGCGCGGTGATGGGCACACGCGGCTGGTCTTTTTTGTCCGAACGTCCATAACACAGATACGGCACGACTGCCGTGATACGCGCCGCCGAATCCAATTTCAGGGTCTGGATCATGATGAGCAGTTCCATCAAGTTGCGGTGTACCGGTGATGACGTGGTCTGGATGACATACACATCCTGTCCGCGCACGCTGCCGTTTAATTTGATGAACAGGTTTTCATTCGGGAACTCGATCACTTCGCGCCCGCTCAGGGGGAGGTCTAGGTAATCTGCTATTTTTTGTGATAATTCGGGCGAACCTGTCCCGCCGAATAACTTGATTCCCCCATACACTTTCAAGTCGTGATGAACATGGTGCATTCCTACTTCTCCTTCATTCGCGATGCCCATTCCGAGCGCAGTACGCTCATCAAGAGAACATCCTCATATTTACCGTTTTTATAAACCGCTTGACGCAGTCTGCCTTCCAAAACAAAACCAGCCTTCTCGTATGATCGCACTGCGCGCACGTTATCTTCGTACACACGCAAAAAAGCACGGTTTAAATTCAAGGTCTCGAAGCAATGACGCAGTAACAAGGTCATGGCTTCCGAGCCGTAGCCTTTATTCCATTCAGACTTATCGCCGATCATAATGCCTAGTTCGGCGCTGCGATGTGCCAACTCAATATCAAAGAGCCCGCAGTTGCCGATCAACTTCCACGCCTTGCCTTTGTGAATTTCAATCGCAAGCGGTTTCTGGTGCGGGTCGCGTTTCGACAAGCCATCGAACCAATTCTGCTCATCCTGCATCGACATGGGCAGGTACAACGCCAACCCGCGCGTCACTTCGGGGTCGTTGACCCATTCATGGAACTTGCCCACATCCTCGCGCTCCACCGCGCGCAGGCGAATCCGTTTGCCGTACATGATGCTCATTTTTGCCTTCCATTCAACAACATCGTAGCCGCTTCCCACGGCGAAACTTTTCTGTGGACGACTGACTCTAGGACCTCTTCATACCGTTCAGCAGGGACCTCCCCTTGGAATTGGATCATCAACCCATTGCGGATCAACGCCTCCAACTCGACCTCGAGCCGGGTCCGCTCACGAATAGCCCAATCTCCACTCGAGCGGAGGTGTGCCACGTGCCGCGTAATTGCATCTGCCAGTTCAGCGATGCCCACGCCTTCCGTGGAAACTGTCCGTTGAATCGGCGGAATCCACATCTTGGTATTTGCATTTGTCTTCGGTGCAGCCACGCTCATGTATGTGCCGTGATGTTTAAACACGCGCTCAGTCGGGTGCGCCAATTCAAGCATGGTTTTCAACGCTTTTTCTGTATGCTCCACACCGGGACGGTCTGCCTTGTTGACCACGAGAATATCTGCAATTTCCAGGATACCCGCTTTGATGGCTTGGATGTCGTCTCCCAGCCCGGGAGCTTCAACAACCAACGTCGTGTGGGCGAGGCGGGCGATGTCCACTTCGCTTTGCCCGGCACCGACCGTCTCGACGATGACGATGTCAAACCCAGCCGCATCGAAGATTTGTACCATGTTAGCCGTTGCCTGCGCCAAGCCGCCAAGCGAACCGCGCGAAGCCATCGAACGGATAAATACATTCGGGTCGCCGGAGAGGTCGCGCATGCGCACGCGGTCACCAAGCACTGCTCCGCCCGTGAACGGACTGGACGGATCGACGGCGACGATGGCAATGCGTTTATCTTCCTTCTTGCGATAATGCAGCGCCAGTTGATTCACCAGCGACGATTTGCCCGTTCCCGGCGCGCCGGTCACACCGATAAGGTGCGCCTTGCCTGTGTGCGGGAACAATTCCATTAACGCGGCACGACCCTCTTGCGAGTTGTTTTCCACTTTGGTCAACAATCGCGCGAGGGCAAGTCGGTCACCGTTAAGGATGGCTTGGGAAGAGGTCATATCAATCAATTAATAACTTTTTCTTTGTATTGCGTCTCCCTGAGCGACAGCGAAGGGTCTCTAAGATTATCGTAGAGATGCTCACCTGCACTGCATCCACAGCGCGGTGCAAGTGTCGCTATCGCTACTAAGAAACAAGGATTTTCAAACCCTTTTTTGCCGCGAATTTCGCGAATTCGCACTGATTTTAAAACCAATTCGCGAAAATTCGCGTAATCCGCGGCTGAAGCTCTTGTTTCTTTGGCTTGGAACGGCG
>JACPVC010000156.1 GCA_016191955.1 Chloroflexota bacterium | reverse complement strand
TGCGGATGCCGCAATATCGGCGAAGCGTTGCGCCGCATTGGCGAAGGCGCGGCGATGATCCGCACCAAGGGCGAGGCTGGCACCGGTGACGTGGTCGAAGCCGTACGCCATGCCCGCAGTGTGATCGGGTCGATCCGTCAGTTGCAGGGAATGGTGGATGAAGAATTGATGGCGTTCGCCAAGAACAACGGTGCGCCGTATGAATTGGTGAAGGAAGTGAAGGAACTCGGACGCATGCCGGTCGTGAACTTTGCGGCAGGAGGTGTTGCTACTCCTGCGGATGCCGCATTGATGATGCAGCTCGGTGTGGACGGCGTCTTCGTTGGCTCGGGCATTTTCAAATCTGGTGACCCTGCCAGGCGCGCTGCGGCAATCGTCAAAGCGGTGACGCATTATCAGGATGCTTCCATTCTCGCGGAAGTGAGCAAGAACCTCGGCGAAGCCATGGTTGGACGCAACGTCTCGCAGATGCCCGAAGGCGAGAAGATCGCCGGGCGCGGTTGGTAGGGAAGGTAGAAAGTAAACAGGTATACAAGTAGACAGGTCTCTTGCAAATCCTTGTCTACTTGTTTCCTTGTGTACATGTCTACATTTTTACGAACATGAAAATCGGTGTACTAGCTTTACAAGGTGATTTTGCAGAACATGTCTCCATGCTGAAAAAGATCGGCGTGGAGTCTGCCGAAGTGCGTCTGCCGGAGCATTTGAAAGGCTTGGATGGTCTCATCATCCCTGGCGGCGAATCGACGACAATTGGAAAACTGGCAGTGGCGTACAACTTAATGGAGCCGCTGCGCGAGTTCGGTAAATCTCACGCCATTTGGGGGACGTGCGCGGGCGCGATCTTCCTTTCAAAGGATATTGGGCGCGACCAACCCTTGCTGGGTCTGATGGACATCAAGGTCAAGCGCAACGCATTTGGAAGACAGGTTGATTCATTCGAGACCGATCTCGAGATCGATGAACTCTATAAAGCCACGGGAACGGAACATCCTTACCATGCCGTCTTCATTCGTGGGCCCATCATTGAGTCTGTCAGTGGTACGGCGAAGGTGTTAAGCGCTTTGGAAGATGGGCGCATCGTCGCCGCCCAACAGGGGCATTTGCTGGCGACCTCCTTTCACCCCGAGTTGACGGGAGATACGCGTTTCCACGAATATTTCATTTCGTTGGCATCGTGATATATTGTAGGGGTGCAGCACGTGTGCCCGTTAGGGTATTGCTGCACCCCTACAAATTCAAATGACCATCCGTCCCCTCGACCTACTCGACCTTCCCACCATCGCCCGTTATCGAAATGATGTCCTCACTCTCGATAGCACGCGGGCGCTCACACGCGGACATCCCCTCGGGGCGATGGGGTTGCTGGCATACGTCAACCCGGCGCGGCATTTGTACGCGGCGGTCAAGAGCGGCGATGTGACACTGCTTGGCGGCATCATTCACACGCGCGGGGAACCATACGCGAAGCTTTTATACCTTGCTCCATCGTTCAACCTCAATAACCCACACCTGCCTGAATTGATCGAACACCTTACGGTGCAGGCAGGCGCGTGGCAGGCGTTTCACGTCATCGCCGAAGTGGATGAGACGAGTGATGTCTTTATGGCGTTGCGTAAGGCGGGGTTCGCCGTCTATGCCTGGCAAAGAGTCTGGGATGCGAGTCAGATTCAGAAAACAGAATCAAGCCTGGGTCGGGAATGGAAGCGCGTGAAGTCCATCGACCTGCCTGCGGTGCAGCGCATGCATTATCAGATCGTTCCGCAATTGCTGCATCCCGTTGACCCGGCGCCGCGACTCCCGAACGGATTCATTCACAGCGATGAGCGTTGTTTTGCAAATGTGAGTTACGGCGTCTATGGCGTGGTGTTGACGCCGTGGATATTGCCGGATGAAGAAGATGTAAGTGGCAAGATCGTTTCATTGCTTGCCAGCTTGCCCGACAGGCGTGGACGTCCTGTATACTTAAATGTGAGGTCGTATCAGGCATGGCTTGAGCCGGTGCTCGCGGACCTCGGCGCAAAGGCTTCGCCGCGGCAGGCGGTGATGGTGAAATATCTGGCGCGTTTGGTGAAGGAAGGCGTGCCCGCCCGCGTGGTGCCTTCGAATGCGCGTGTTCAGCCCACACAAATAAGTAGAATGGATACGGATGAATAGCTGGTCGATCTACAACAAAGGACGCACCATTGGCACGACCAGTGCCGAAGGTGGTTTGATTCTTTCGGATGAAATCAACGAATCTGGTGCGCGCATCACACTCAAACGCGGCAACAGTTACGTTTCGGTTTCGCTTCACATTCAAGGCTGGATGGACCATACGCGTTTCTTCAATACCGACGCCGATGCCCAGCGCGAATACCGCGCCATGCGTTCGGCAATCGCAACCGTGTTGAATATCATCAACACCCAAGGGGTGAGCGAAATTAAAGTTTGGGAAGCAATTTCAGATTTTGTCAGGCGGTTTCCATAGATGTTACGTGCATTGATATTTGATTTCGACGGGCTGATCCTCGACACGGAGACGCCCGAAGTTTCGGTTTGGCAGTCCATTTACAAAGAACATGGATTTGAACTCCCCGTGGAGGAATGGGAAAAGACCGTGGGCGGATACGGCATCTCGAACTTTGACCCCGCCCAGACCCTCTCGCTTCTGACTCAGGGACGGCTGGATCCTGCCTCCCTCAAAGCTCGCTACAGGCTGGAGGCGGATGCAATCATCCACGCCAACCCTATCCTGCCCGGCATCATGGACATGATCGGCGCGGCAAAGGAACAGGGACTGAAAGTTGCCATCGGTTCCAGTTCTCCGCACTCCTGGGTGGATATGCACGCTCAACGGCTCGATATTTATCATCACTTCGATAACATCATCTGCCAGGACGATGTCCCTCCCGGCAGGACAAAACCCCATCCCGATATTTATCTGAAGGCATTGGAGACTCTGCAAGTGGATAAAACCGAAGCGGTTGTTTTTGAAGATTCTCCCAATGGTGTGCTCGCCTCGAAGCGTGCCGGAGTCTTTGTAGTGGCTGTCCCCAACCCGCTCACGGCAAAGATGAACGTGCAGGGCGATATGACCGTATCTTCGCTGGCGGAATTGACGTTGCAAGATTTAATGAATAGGTGACAGTCACTTTTAAAGTGACTGTCACCTTGTTGAAGGCATATATGCGGAATCGAATCATTCCCATTTTTATTGGAATGCTTGTGCTGGCGGGTATTACCTATTTTTGGATAAATTCCAATAAACCTGAAACGCAGACTCCCGCTGTCGAAATCGCATCTCCTATTCCGGTAGTGGTCTCTGTTCATGCCCCCGAAGTTCTTCCGCTTGCGAACAGCCCGTTGAAAGCATCCATCACCTCCGCAGGGGATTATTTGGTCCGCCAGCAATTGGCGAACGGTGAATTGGCGTATCAAGTCAACATCCTGACCAGTGACCGTGCCTCCACACCTTCTTACATCCGCTTGATGGGTGGAGTGGGCGCGCTCTACACCGTTTGCCGTGTGGCAGAGGATGCAGTGTATTGCGATGCGGGTGATCGTGCGCTGGAACAATATCTTCCCAACCTCTTAACCCACCCCGAACATTTCAAAGGGACCTGTCTTTACACCAACGGAGCCTGTCCGCTGGGCGGGGGGGCGGTCACCGTCGACACTATCTACAAACGCTGGCAGGCGACTGGAAGCGTCATGCTCGATGACCGTGACCTGCTCGCCGCTGCCGCAGACCTTGGCTATTTCATCGTCTCCATGCGCCGACCCGATGGTGGCTTCTATCACTCCTTCGACCCGCACTTTGCCGGAACGGTCGACTCGAATTATTTTGACCCGACCTTCAACGGCGAAGGGGTGGCAGCGTTACTGCAACTCTACGAAATGACAGGCAACGAATTCTGGCTCGAGCAAGCACGCGAAGTGGATAACTTCATGCTCACCCAGCCTGTAACCGAGGATTACGGTCACAGTTATGCCCTCGCCCTGTTCGCCCGCTTGGATGAATTGAGCAGGAAGGATCAGGATTACGGCAAGCAGATTGCCGACCTCATCATTGCCGGGCAAATCCGCTCGTTGAACCCCGCCAATTCCAGCATCTCCACAACGACGAAAATTGAAGCCTTGTCCGCGTTGGCGCAGGCATTTGCCTTATCCAATGCAGATCATGAATGGCTCGACCACGAAATCAATGCCTTCATTACCTTCGTGCGGGCGCGTCAATTTCCAGCGAACGACTGTAACTTCGAAATCACCAAGGACATGATCGAAAGTTACAAAGGCGGCTTGTTCAACACCTGCGAAGACCCCGCCATCCGTGTGGACGGAGTCCAACATTGGGTCAATGGGTTGACGATGTATTTGGAATATCAGGGGATGAAATAACTGATGTTATGCACTTGCGCTTCGACTACGAGCGGAACGAGCACCCGCTCTCCGCTCAGCGCGGCAGCCGCCCTGCCTGTACCGTGCGCCGGCACACGTGAGCGACGAGTGAACGTCGAGGAGCGCAGTCGAAGGGTGAGGGACGCAAGAAAGTAGAAATCGCGTAACATCAGTGAAATAATAAAAAACTCCCGCCGATTTTGACACGGCGGGAGTTTTACTTTCCTTTTCACTCACCACAAACTATACGTATTTCTCACGCAAAACGGACGAAATATAGTCCATGCTCGCAACGACGATGGCGATGGCAAACATTTGGGCGCTTGCGGCACGGTAGTTCAAGAGGTTGATATTCTGCTGAAGCAGGAAGCCGATACCGCCGCCGCCCACGAAACCAATGATGGTGGACATACGCACATTGATGTCCCAACGATACATGGTGTATGAAATGTACGGCGGGATGATCTGTGGGATGACCGCATAGACGATGGTTTGCAAACGGTTCGCGCCTGTGGCTTGAATGGCTTCGAGCGGTCCCGCCATGATGCTCTCGACCTGTTCAGAGTAGAGCTTGGCGAGGCTGACGATGGTGTGTAAGCCCAGTGCCATCATGCCTGCGAACGGACCGATGCCCACGGCGATCACAAAAACGATAGCCATCACCAGCGCTTCGATGGAACGTAATCCATTCAGGAAGGTGCGTGTGATGTAGTAGATGACCAAGCCAGTGGGCAGGGTATCTTTGGGTTTGGTAAACGACGCGAGAGTCAGACCGAGAATACCTCCGGTAAGGACGGGTCCCCAGAAGGTGTAGAAGGAGTTGTCGATCTGATACAGCCATTCCACCAGCAGTCCAAGCAGCCCGAAGACTGTCGCTCCGGCGAGGGTGGCAAAAACGATATTGAAGAGTTTGACGTTGACGGGCGATAATTTTTCGGTGGTACGTTGCCCGATCTTGCCCATAAAACTGCTCAATGCGCCGCCTGCGGCAAGCCCGCCCAGCGCCGGGGTGATGATGCCAACGATGTCACCGGTTTGGAAGAGAAAATTTCCAAGGAAGGAAAGCCGGCCGAGAGGCACCATTCCCATTTGCCCAAAGTTTTTGAAAAGGCTTGCTAATTGGAAAAACCCATAGAAGCCTATTAGAACGGAGACGAACAAAACGCCCCAGCGCATAATCTGCGTGGATGTAGACGGCTTGGTAATTTCTTCTTGAGGCAATGCCCAACGCAGCCCAACGAGCATCAGTGCGGGGGCAACAACGATGGAAACAAGGTTGATGGGAATATTGCCCGCGAAAGGAGAACTTATTCCTTCCACAAAACGAACGATAAGATAGCCGAGCACAATGCCCAGGGGCCAGCCCAGGAGGGAGAAGGCAATGCTTGCAAGCGGGCTTCTCACTGGTTTCATCAGGTTGCGGGCGGCGATGAAACTGAGCGGAATGGCAAGGAATGTCCCAAAGGTTGTTGCCAGCAAGGCGAGGAAGACCGTCTCGACGATCTTGTCCCAGGTATCGTGGGCGGTCTTGGTTAGGTGGGGTACCCCCACGTTTTGTTTCAGCGTGGCGCGGATGTATTGCACATCTTCACTGGAGCGTTTGGGAAGAACGAATTCATAGATAAAATGACCGGTGGCATCGGTCTCAATATTATCCCTGCCGAGCGTCACAATATTTGTGGGGTCACTGCCGGGAACAAAGCGCAACGGACCGGATACATTGGGCGCGAAGCTGAAGCCTTCCACCTGTACCGTTTCACCCGGTTCTGCGCAGGCAGGTGTGATGATTAGGTAAGGTCCACTTTTATCGGGTTCGGGGAGAGCCGGTATGCCGCTCGCGGGGCAGGTGACATATACCGGCGCGTTGACGATCTCCTCTTCCTGCTCATATTCGAAAATTTCGGGTTTGGCGAGCGCACGCATGACACGGGTGAGGCTTTCCTGTCTGCGTTCGCTGCGCAGGTCTTCCAAATCCACTTTGGTGATCTGGAAACCATAGGCGTAAACGACGATGCCGAAGAGAACGGCAAGCCCAAGTTGGATGGACTTCCGCGGGGAGGCTTTTTTGTTCTTGTTGTTCTGTTCTGTCATGGCTTTTATCCAACCCTTTCCGCATCGCGCCCGTAAATGTCTTTGAACTTTTTATCGTCGATTTCGCTGGGCAGCCCTTCAAAGACAAGTTGACCCAGGTTGAGGGCAACCACTCGGTCGGCATAACGATGTACAAGGTCGAGAAAGTGCAGGCTGCATAAGACGGTCACACCGTCCTTGTCGTTGATGTCTTCAAGATGTTTCATGATGCTGTGTGCGAGAACGGGGTCGAGGCTGGCAACCGGCTCATCGGCGAGGATCATTTCCGGGTCCTGCATGAGCGCGCGCGCGATTCCCACACGCTGCTGTTGACCGCCGCTAAGTTCATCGGCGCGGTGATTGGCTTTGTCTGCGATCCCAACGCGTTCGAGTTGTTTAATGGCTTTTTGAATATCCTGTTTTGGAAAACGATTCAGGAGACTCCATGCCGGGTTGATGTATCCCAGCCGACCTGCCAATACATTCGTAATCACTTTGGAACGATGCACAAGGTTGAAGTGTTGGAAGACCATGCCGATCTTGCGTCGGATGCGGCGCATTTCCTCCGGTGAAGCTTTGGTGATGTCTTCCCCATTCCAAAGGATCTGTCCATCAGTGGGCTCGATCAGACGGTTGATGCAGCGCAACAGGGTGGACTTGCCCGAGCCGCTCAAGCCGATCACGGCAAGGAATTGTCCATCGGGCACATCGAAACTTACATTGTCAAGCGCTTTCACGCCGCCTTCGTAAATCTTGGTCAGGTTTTTTATTTGAAGCATATTCAGATTTCCTGATGCGTAGGATGTGGACTTACTCGAGCCGATTGTACCCTCTCTTAAGAAAAAAAATGGGCAGGGAGAGTAGTCTCTCCCTGCCCAGAACTTACAACGAACGGCAGAACTTATTCGGGGAGTTTGTAGCCGGTGGCTTCGACCATCGCGCGGACGAAATCATATTCGGCATCTTCGGCGGGAGCAATACCAGACCAGCCGTAGAAGTCAGCGGAGCCGATAGAGGCGCCCCAGGCTTCGGTCTGAGAGAAGGCGACGAGAGCTTCTTCGATTTGGGCGCGGACGTCAGCAGGGAACTCAGGTCCGAAGGACAGGGTGTCGTTCGGGATCGCCTGGGAGACGGCGAGGATGCGGACCTTCTGAACTACATCAGGAGCCTCAGTGCGGACGTTGGCGCGGGCATCGAGAATGCGGTAACCGTCGCAAAGCAGTTTCTTGCCTTCGGTGTCGGGCGCGCAATTGGCGATGGATTCTTCGGGAATCTCGTATTGGGAGAGTTCAGTGATGCCGCCGGCGAGATAATCATCATAGCTGAAGATCGGGGCGCCTTCGGGGCTCAAAGGAACGCTGTAGAACACGGTTCCGAAGTCAACTTCGCCGTTGTACACAGCGGTAACGGTCTGGTTGTGACCGCCGGTCTGAACCTGTTCGCCGGGGGTGATGCCAGCTTCAGCAAGTTCAACGGTGGGAACCATATAACCAGAGGTCGAGCCCTGGTCGCCGTAACCCCATTTCTTGCCTTCGAGGTCAGCGAGGGTTTGGATGTCGCTGTCGCGGGCGACGATGTATTCAGCCCAGTAGACAGGGTAGCCGAAGCGGATGGCTTTGAAAGCAACATCCACGCCGCACAACTGGCTGGCGATGGCGTAACCGAGACCGGGGATGAACGCCATGGTGTCGGCAGGAGAAGCGCACATTTCTTCGACGGTGGCAGCGTAAGAGGTCGGGACGACCACTTCAAAGGTGAGACCTGTGGCTTCGTTCAAAGCCGCAGCCATCACTTCACCACCGGTAGTGATGATGTTCGCATCCACAGAGGGAACGAACAGCACCTTGATGGGGTGTTCGGGCGAACCGATGGCGGGCATTTCAGGAGTCGGCTCGGCGGTCGGTTCTTCAGTCATCACCTCGGTAGGAACTTCGGTGGGGGCTTCTGTGGCTGGCGTACCACAGGCACTGAGCATCATCGCAACAGCTACGATGAGCGACAGCAGGACGAACAAATTACGCTTATTCATTGTTTCTCCTTCTTTCGTGTGTGGATATAGGTTTTAGGGGCACAGGTACCCCTGACGTATTGATGATACCGCTTGTTAATCATGTTAACAAGTACGCTTCTCTTAAAAAAACGGGATGCACCTCCCGTCTTATGAACGTGATTTGTCTTTACAAATCCGGTGGCATCGCGATTATTATAGCTGAGTTTGTGTAATAAAAGACAATAAATTTTAAATTTACGTTTATGGTTTGGTTAACTTTTGTGGGCTGAATTTGATAAAACTCCCGCCGACTTTTTAAGTCAAGCGGGAGTCTCTTTTTTCTTTCTACTCGCTATCCTAAGCCTGTCGAGGGATTCCACTAATCACCGGCAACGGATTACTGTTCACCGCGCCATCCCCGTACAACTTGCGATGCACAACGCTGAGCGCGCGCACCTGCTCCGCTGCGTGATACGAAGACCGCACCAGCGGATTCGACTCGACCCACTTGAAGCCGATCTCTTTTCCATACTCACGCAGTTCGGCGAATTCTTCCATAGTGTAGTAACGTTCCATGGGCATGTGCTTCTTGCTGGGTTGCAGATACTGACCGATGGTGAGGATATCCACACCCCAGGAGCGCTGGTCGCGCATCACGGCTTTGACCTCGTCCATCGTCTCGCCCAAACCAAGCATGATGCCTGATTTGGTCAACACATCACGGTCGAGTTTCTTAGCGTTGGAGAGAGTGGCTGCCGCCCATTCGTAATTATCCTGCGGTTGGACGGTCTTGAACAAACGCGGCACGGTCTCCACATTGTGATTCAAAATTTCAGGGCGGGCATCCATCACGATCTTCAAAGCTTCGATACTGCCTTTGAAATCGGGGATGAGTACTTCGATGGAGCAGCCTCGCAACAATTCTCTAATTCTCCGAATAACCATTGCAAAGATGGGAGCGCCCCCATCCCGTCTTTCATCGCGGTTCACAGAGGTGATGACTGCATGTTTTAGTTCCATGGCTTTCACAGCTTGCGCCACGCGCTCGGCTTCGCCCCAGTCCAATAAGGCGGGCTTGCCATGTTTGATATCACAGAAGGCGCAGGTGCGCGTGCAGACGTCGCCAAGCATTAAGAAGGTGGCGGTTCCGCTGCCCCAGCATTCACCAAGGTTCGGGCACATGGCTTCTTCACAGACCGTGTGCAATTCTTTCTTGCGCATCAGTCCGTGCAGCCATTCATAGGTTTCGCCCGATGGCGCGCGGACCTTGATCCAGTCGGGGCGGCGCAGGGGGCGTGTATCAGTTTGCGGGGAGACTCGGTCTCGGGTGGGTGTAGCAGCCATAAAGTCCTTTTTGAAGCGATAGCAAGTGACAGTCACCTTGGAGGTGACTGTCACTTATCCATCCTGTTTTTTCTTAACAATCAATCTCAAACCTCTAACTTCGACGACCTCGATTTTATCACCCTTACCAATGGGCTCTGACCCTGGGGCTTTTTCTGCGCTCCATAGCTCAGACTCCACCTGGACCTGCCCCGCCTCGCCTTCGAACGTTTTGGCTGTTCCAATTTTCCCAACATAAGTCTCCCCGCCCATTTGCGCCGGATTATGTAGCGTCCGCAGTGCGATCATCATGATGCCGAAGAAAATTAACCCGATAAAGATACCCGTGCCGATCACAAGCGGAACCGACACACGCTGGAAATCGGGCGTGCCCGGTGAGTTGAACAGCACCAGTGCGCCGATGATGAACGATGCGACTCCCGCCGTGGTCAATGCCCCGTGCGTGGGCGCTTTGATATCAAGCACGAACAGCACGAAGGCGATCAGCATAAAGATGATGCCAAACCAGTTGACCGGCAGCACGCCCAGACCATACACAGCCAGCGTGAGGCACACTGAACCGATGAAGCCCGCCACCCAACCGCCGGGGCTGGAGAGTTCGATCAACACGGCTTGCACGCCGATGGCGAGTAAAAGAAATGCGATGTTTGGGTCGGTGAGCGTCAGTAGCAATTGCTCGATAAAACTGATGTTGAGAGTCTGTACTTTGATGTTTTCTGTGTTGATCGTGCGTGGACCATCTTCCATTTGAACCGTAAAACCGTTCAGGGACTGCAGCAGGTCTTCAAGGTCATCGGAAACGAAATCGATCAGGTTGACTTCCAAGGCTTCATCGGCGGTGACAGCTTTGGCTTCATCCACCATCGCTTCAGCAAGTTCCACCGCCTTTTCGCCGCGCGGCGTCACGAACGGGCGGACGGATGCTTTGATGATCTCTTTGGCTTTTGTATCTGCCGTGCTGTTCAGGTTTTCACCCGAACTGGTGATGGGGCTGGATGCGCCAATGGTTGTCTCCGGCGCCATGGCAGAGGCATGACCAGACATGGTAATCATCGCGCCTGCGCTGGCGGCAAAGGCATTTCGCGGCGACACATACACCACCACGGGCACGCCGCTGGAGCGGATCTCCTTGATGATCTCCAGCATCGTTTCCACGCTGCCGCCCGGCGTGTTGAGTTGGATGACGAGCACTTCTGCATTGCGTTGTTCCGCGGTTTCGATGCCACGTTTGATGTATTCAAGCATCGGCGGCATGATGGGTCCGTCCGCGGTCAACACCACGGCGATGGGTTCACGGCCTTGTGCGAAGGCGGCATGAAACGCTGCAAATACGATAAAGAGCAAAAAGAGGATGCGTCTGATTTTCATGATTGTTTCCAATTCCTAAAATGATTATACTGTTTAAGGAGGGCATTATGTCTGAAATTAAGCGAACCTTTACCCTGCGCGTCATCATCCAAATGCTTCTTGTTGTCTTTGTCGCACCATTTTTTCCGCTCATTATTTCCGGTCGATGGGATTGGTGGCAGGCGTGGGCATATGCCGTTGCGAGCATTCTGGCATTCGTCGTCAGCCGCATTCTTGCTGGGAAACGTCACCCCGACTTGATAGCAGAACGCGCCCGTTTCATGGAAGCAAAGGATACCAAACCGTGGGATAAAGTCCTCGCGCCCATGCTTGGAATCGGTTCCGTTTTGGTGTTGATCGTCGTTGGTGTGGATAAATATTACGACTCGACTCCCGCCTCTTCCTTAACTGTGAGCTGGGTTGCGCTCTTTGGCATTATCTTCGGGTATGCCTTTTCCTCCTGGGCGCTGATCGAGAATCGCTTCTTCTCCGGCACTGTCCGTATCCAAACCGAACGCGGACATCACGTGGTCAGCACGGGTCCATACAGTGTTGTGCGTCATCCCGGTTATGCGGGCGGCTTGTTCGGCTATATCTTCATCCCCCTGCTATTGGATTCTCTCTGGGCGTGGATTCCCACCATTCTGCTTGGCATTGTCATGATCGTCCGCACCGCATTGGAAGATAAAACCCTGCAAGCCGAATTACCCGGCTATAAAGAATTCGCGCAAAAGACAAAGTATCGTTTACTGCCGGGAATTTGGTGAAGAAAAAGAAGACAGGCACACAAGCATCTTGTGCACCTGTCTATTCATGAGACTATCGGTTCGCCTTATATCAAAGCCAATACCAGTGTGCGGATGCTAAGTGCGATGATCAGAATTCCCACAAAGATCATTAGGGCTTTCAAGGGAATCTTTTGTGTCAGTCGTGCTGCAATGGGAGCGGCAATTGCACCGCCTACTAGCAGCCCAATGATGATCTGCCAGTATTTTCCAAAACTTAACGTCAACACGAACAGAATGGATTGAACCAGCGTCACGAAGAATTCGGAGAAGTTCACCGAGCCGATCGTCATGCGCGGATTTTTCCCACGCGCTACCAGCGTGGATGTAACAACAGGTCCCCATCCACCGCCGCCGATGGCATCACAGAACCCGCCAAACAGACCAAGCAAGCTGATGCGCGGACCGTGATAGCCATCAGGTTTGTTACGTGGTACGAGGGTGAATGCCTTGTAAACGATCACGCCGCCCATGATGAGCAGATAGACCGCTATATACGGCTTGATAATATTGCCGTCGATGGAAGTAAGCAGGTATGCGCCTGCGGCGCCCCCGATGACACCCGGAATGAGCAGGCGGCGTACGAGTTTCCAGTCCACATTGCCTAGTTTCCAATGGGAGGTTCCTGAAATGCCAGTCGTCACCACTTCTGCCATATGCACACTGGCAGAAGCAGCCGCAGGGGGAATGCCAAGACTCAAAAGAAATGTATTCGAGCTTACTCCATAAGCCATGCCCAAAGCGCCATCGATCATCTGCGCGAGGAAGCCGACCAACACATACAAAAGAATTGCCCATATCATATTTGTTTCCATTGTCCTTAATTCTCCTTGGTTTTGATTTGTATTCTCCAATTTATCGAATTACTATAAAGTCTATAGTACAAGTATACTTTTAGGTCAAATAAAAGATGCGTCCCTCCGCCGCTTTTTATTTCTACTTGATACCCAGCTTTTTGCGAAGTGAACCCTGGCGCTTGACCACGTCTGCCAGCGAGGTGGTATCGAGGATGTCTGCAATGGCATTGCGCACATCCCCCATCACGAGCCGCAGACCGCATGTCTCCTCATCAGGACATCCACACGGTTCATACGCCATCTGGCTCACGCATTTGACGGGAGCCACGGGTCCATCCAAGACGCGGAAGATTTGCCCAAGCGTGATCTCATTGGCAGACCTGGCCAGGTAATACCCGCCGCCGACTCCCATTTTGCTGTGCAGCAATCCGTTATTCTTAAGTGCCAAAAGGATCTGCTCAAGGAACTTGGCAGAGATTCCCTCGCGAAGGGCGATCTCTTTGATCTGCATCATGTGGGGGGCGTCGCTTTTGTCGGCGGGTTCCGCTAGCGCGATCATGGCTCGCAACCCATACTCGCCACGTTTGGATAGTCGCATTCTCTATAACTCCTACTGGATAGATAGACTTTATTGTCTTAAATCATAATTCAGCGACTGAATTATGTCAACACTTTTTTGAATTTTGCGGTAAGCACCTTTTACAAAATTTGGGCAACTAAATAAGAGGTATTCATTTTATTCAGAGTAAAATTGTCGCATTAATTGATGTAGGTAAGCGTACTTTGTTCGAAAATCATTTTATGAGTGGAGAAGTTTATTCATGAAGAACAAGTATTTGAAATTCTTTTTACCGATTGCAATGAGCATGGCACTTGTCCTATCCCTGATGGGCACTCGCAGTGTGCTGGCAGACGATGATGCGCCTCCCACCCCCACTGAGGAAACCCCGACCGATAACCCTCCAATAGAACCTGTATCAACAGAGGAGCCTGTGGATACGCTCCAGGTGGAACCATCATCAACAGAAGAACCTGTGGTTATACCGAATAATATGGATGAGACTATCCCTGAGATTTTGGAACAGATCCCAGCCGAGACCGATCTGATCGTTCTCAATGAAGATGGCGAGCCGTTGCCGCTGGTCTCAAATGAAGCTGCCGACGTTCTCATCACTGGCGATCCCATGTGGTGCCCGGATGGAGTTACACCCGGTACCGATGCATTGAACGAATGCACAATCGCCCATCCAAGTTTTACGGATCTGATCAACGATTTGGAAACGAATAGTGCAACCTATTTTGGATCGGGTACGATCTATGTTTCTTATGATTATGATGCAACGATTGCAGGCGATGCAGGCAGCGATATTATTTTCGATTACGGTACTGCCTCATTAACAGACCTTATTGTGCAAGGCGGATGGGACTTCACTCAAGATAAAGTTGTTGGCACATCCACAATCGACCTTGGTTTAGGAAGTTCGCTGGAATTCCGGGATTGGGGCGGCTATGGGGTGCCAGGTTCACTTACACTTAATGACCTCATTATTACGAATAGCGACGGCTTGTATATTGGCGATGTATATGATTACACCACCGCAGATGTTACCTTGGATAATGTGGATGTGACCGATACGGATTGGGGAACCTACATTGGAACCGAAGGCGATGCGGAAATCACCGACAGCAGGTTCACTGACACACAATTTGATTCTGGGTTGATTGTTTACTCTTTAGGAGACATTACTGTTTCAGATATCTACGTGGCTGGTAATTTGGGAGACGGCGCCGTTCTTGACAATTGTGGCTGCGTGACCAGTAACATTTTCATCAGTTCCAGCACATTTGAACTCAATGGAGGAGCCGGGTTAGCTGCCTATTCCGCTGGCAATATCACAATCAACGATATCGTTGTGGATTCAAATGACTTCGGAGCCTTCATGTATGCAGATGGAAATATAAATTTGTACTGTAGTAAATTCACCAACAATAGCACTGTGGGGCTTTATGGAGATGTTCCGAGCGGCAGCACATTGACATTGAACGGCGTCACCATCAGCGGAAATGGATTTGACTTCGTACCGCCAGCTTTCGGGGGAACCTGGGCAGAAAACTCATTTAATTGTGCAACAGGTTCATCGGGCGAAAAAGGCAAATCTACAACAACGACGGGGCTGCCTCTCAACATTGTGAACGTTGCAAATGGCAATTCTGTTGGGTTGGATTGCGAACAATTCAGCGGTACCAAACTTGTTTTGGAGAATGGCGATAACCTTGTTGTTCCCTGTCCGCTGGGCGGTTCTGCCAGCCTCACCCGTCAAGGTGCGGACGGTTTGCCTGCTTCCCTACCGAGTGGCTCAGTATTCAAATCTTCGTTTGTGGCTGAGGTCAGCGAGAATGGACAGACGATCGATAAACTAAGCCAATCGGTTCTTGTCTCGTTCGTCATCCCCGAAGGCGTGGATGCGTCTGAACTTGTGATCCTATATTGGGACGGCGCACAATGGCTTGAAGTGGATGGCACGTTCACCTTGAATGAGAACGGCATTTCCTATTTTGCGGCGTATGTAAATTACACCGGCGCATTTGTGCTGGTTCAGAATTAAGCAAGGGCGATGTTACAATTTGAGGGATGGAGGAAACTCCATCCCTCAAATTTTTTAATTGGACGGATGATGAAAAAAAACTTTTTTCTAGCATGGATGTTCTTTACTATTTTAATTTCGGCTTGCGGCGACAAACCTTTAACAGCCACTGAAACGCCAACACCCGCTGCCACATCGACCCCTGATCTTTGCTCCGAAGCGTACCTGCCAGATGAAGTTGCAAAGGTCAATAAATTGATGCGCGAATTCGACGACTATTCGGCGTTGGCATCCAACACCCCGCAGAGTCAATTGGTAACGGTCATCCCGGAATTGCAGCGTGTTCTGCGGGATGCGGAAGACCAGGTCGTTCCGCCCTGTCTATTGGGACTCAAGGAAATACAGATCAACCACATGACCGTTGTGGTGCAAACCTTGCTTGCCTTTGTGGGAAGTTCGGATGCAAACCTCGTCAACGAGGGAATTTCCAAATCCCGCGAATTGCATGCCCAATACGATATTGAAATGGCGCGCCTGTTGGGCATCACGCTCACTGTTTCCACCCCCGTGCCCACAGGGACGCCATAATACTTTCCGCTGTAATACAGCATGAATAAATTCTTCGTTTTCGTGGTCCTTTTCCTCGGTGTGGTCGTTGTTGCCTTCAGTTTCAGCGAACTGGAGACCATCCTACTTACCTTGCAAAAGGCGCACCTGGGATTTTTCCTGCTCGCATTGGTAATTCAAACCATATGGTTCATTTCCAGCGGGCGCATGTATCAGTCCATTTTTCATCTACTTGGCGTGCATGAAGATGTGCCCACACTCAGCCGCATTGCTACAGCGGCGAATTTCATCAACGTCGTGGCACCCACTGCCGGGGCGGGAGGAGTCGCGCTCTTCGCGACGGAAGCGAAACGACGCGGGCATCCGGCCGGCAAGGCAACCGTCGCGGCAGCGTTATTCCTCTTGCTCGATCAGGCTGCGTTTTTGGTCATCCTTTCGTTGGGCTTGATCGTTCTTGTCCGTCGTAATGATCTGGATGCCGGTGAAATATCTGCATCGCTTTTCCTGCTTGGGATAGCCACCACATACGGCTCGGTTCTCTATGTTGGCTATCGTTCTGCTGAAAAATTAGGCAACCTGCTCGCGAAATTTGCACGCGGCATCAACCGGGTCGTTCGTCTTTTTCGAAAGGAAAACTATCTCAGCGAAGACCGCGCCCATGCATTTGCTGAGGAGATCGCAGAAGGTTTTTCCGGGCTTACAGAAAAACCGAGCAGCCTTATTCGCCCGACAATGTGGGGGCTTTTAGATAAAGGTTTGTTGATGCTGGTGCTGGTCTGTTCCTTTCTTGCATTCGAAGTTCCGTTTTCAGCGGGAACGATCATCGCCGGGTTTTCCATTGCCTATCTATTCCTCATCGTATCGCCCACGCCATCCGGCATTGGCATCGTGGAAGGGTTGATGCCCATTGCGTTGACCTCTCTCAACGTCAACTGGAGTCAGGCAGTGGTTATTACTCTGATCTACCGCGCAGTGACATTCTGGTTCCCATTGGGTGTGGGTGCATGGGCATTTCGTTCCCTCCATACCGAACGCGCCGAACCGGTGAGTTAACACTCCATGCTTTCTGCTCTTCTGGATTTTTGGAAACAGGATGGAGAGACCGCGCCGAACATTTTTGCCTGGCAGACGGCTCCTCCCCGCGCTGCACAAACCCGCCCCTTCCCGACCGACCTGCCTGCCTCGCTTCGAGAAGCCTTATCTTCCCGAAACATTTCCCTGCTCTATTCCCACCAACAGACAGCCTGGACTCACGCCCGCGCCGGGCGCAACCTCATCCTCGCCACCGGCACCGCCAGCGGAAAGACTCTCGCCTACAACCTGCCCGTCCTGGCAAAACTACTTGAAGCTTCTCAAGCACGCGCCTTATATCTTTTCCCTACAAAAGCGCTTGCACAAGATCAACAATCAAATCTTGAAACTTTCCAATCGTCAATCGTCAATCTAAAATCGTCAATCTACGACGGTGATACTCCCCAATCCCAACGTCCTACCATTCGCAAGGCCGCCCGCATCGTGCTGACCAATCCCGATATGCTGCACACGGGCATCCTTCCGCACCACGCCAACTGGGGTGACTTCTTCTCCAACCTCAAATTCATCGTCATTGACGAAGCCCACACCTATCGCGGAGTCTTCGGCTCGCACGTTGCCAACGTCATCCGCAGACTCAAACGTGTGGCGAAATTCTATGGCGCGACTCCGCAGTTCATCCTTGCCTCAGCAACGATTGGCAACCCGAAAGAATTGGCGGAAACGCTCATCGAAGAACCCGTTGAGTTGGTGGATAACGACGGCTCTTCACGCGGTGAGCGTCATTTCATCATCTACAACCCGCCGGTGTTGAATTCAACCCTGGGCTTGCGAAAAAGCAGCATTCTCGAAGCCGTGCGATTGGCGAACAACCTTCTGACTCACGATGTTCAATCGGTCATCTTTGCCAGAACCCGCCGAAGTGTGGAAATCCTGCTGACCCATCTGCAAACGTCAATCGTCAATCGTAAATCTGAAATCGTAAATCACAATTCTCCAATCTCTAATCTCCAATCATCCATCCGTGGTTATCGTTCCGGCTATCTTCCACATCAACGCCGCGAGATCGAGCAGGGACTTCGCGACGGCTCGGTCAAAACTGTCGTTGCAACGAATGCGCTCGAACTTGGCATTGATATTGGCGGACTGGGTGCGGCGCTCATGGTGGGTTATCCCGGCACCATTGCGAGCGCTCGCCAGCAAGCTGGCCGTGCAGGCCGTGGCGATGACCCCGCCGTCTCCATTCTTGTTGCATCGCCTAACCCATTGGACCAGTTCCTGGCGCATCACCCCGAATACTTCTTCGAGCGTTCGCCAGAGATGGCGTTGGTCAACCCGAATCATTTGTTGATTCTGCTGGAGCATTTGCGTTGTGCCATGTTTGAACTTCCATTTCAACGCGGCGAAGGCTTTGGTTCGCTTTCCGATGAATTGGTGGACGAGTATCTTGAATTTTTAGTTTCCAACCAGGAAGCGCATTACTCCAACGAAAAATATTTCTGGATGCAAGATGCCTATCCCGCCGCGAATATTTCCCTGCGTTCGGCGTCGCCGCAAAGTGTGGTGCTGCAAACCGTGACCGAGGATGGTAGACCGTTGATCGTGGGGACGGTGGATGGCGAGTCTGCCAATTGGATGGTCCACCCCGGCGCGATCTACATGCATGAGGCTCAGCAGTATTTCGTGCAGGAACTCGATCTCGAAAATCACATTGCCCAGCTCGTGCCCGTCGGGTTGGATTACTTCACCGAAGCCCAGCAGGAATCGGAGATACAGATCACTGAATTACGCGCTCAAGCCGCCGTCCCCGGCGGCGATAAAAGTCAGGGCGAGATTCAAGTTACGACCCAGGTAGTCGGGTTCCGCAAACTGCGCTGGTTCACGAATGAAAATCTTGGGCAGGAACCGTTGGATATGCCGCCCTCTGAATTGCAGACAACCGGTTATTGGATCGTGCTTTCTGAAAATGCGCTCAAGAGTCTGCGTGATGCCGGTCTGTGGACCAACGACCCGAACGACTATGGACCGGACTGGCAACAGACACGACTCGCTGTCAGAAAACGGGACCAGTTCAAATGTCAGGTGTGCGGCGCGGCGGAGACGGTCCGCGAGCATGACGTGCATCACAAGACGCCGTTCCGCTCTTTCATCCAAAATGGAGTCCTCGACCGCGAGCAGGCGAACCGGCTTGAAAATCTCACCACGCTTTGCCAGAGCTGTCATCGCAAAGTGGAGCAGAATGTGCGCATCCGCAGCGGGCTGACTGGGCTGGGCTTCGTGCTCGGTAACCTTGCACCGCTGTTTCTGATGTGCGATGCAGGCGATCTGGGTGTCTTTGCCGAGCCTGCGTGGGCGGCGGTCGATGTGCAGCCATCTGTGGTTTTGTATGACCTCGTCCCGGCGGGGATCGGCTTCAGCGAAAAGTTATTTGAGCTGCACGATGAATTGATGCGCCGCGCACATGAACTGGTGAACGAATGCGCCTGTGAAGACGGCTGCCCTTCGTGCGTGGGACCCGGCGGCGAGAACGGCTATGGCGGCAAGGCAGAGACGCTGGCGATTTTGGAACAGTTGTTGAAGTAGAAAATTGTTAGAGAGTGTTTCTTAAGTGGTCGGGTAAGATTGGTGAATGACCAAATTCACGCAAACCTACCCGACCGACCTCAAGTATACCGAATGGCAGCTAATCGAGGGCTTCTTTCCAAGCCACCCCATAGGCCGCCCGCGCAAATGGGAGATGTGGCAGATCCTC
>JACPVC010000155.1 GCA_016191955.1 Chloroflexota bacterium | reverse complement strand
GGCGGTTTCGGCACCTGGGATGAACTCTTCGAGACCATCACCACATCACAGACTGGCGAGCATGAAAAACCCGTCGGCTTGCTCAACACCAAAAATTATTACGCTCCCCTGCTCGCCGCCATTGACCACGCTGTGGCGGAAGGTTTTGTCTTTGAAGAACATCGCCAGGCGATTTCGCTCGAGACCGACCCCGTCAAATTATTGGAAGCCATGCGAAACTACAACCACCCCCACGAAGCCGTCAAACGCTGGATGAAGGAAGAATAGTAATTTACGATTGACGATTTTGGATTTACGAATTACGCATCACGAATTACGTGTTACGTAATTCGTGATGCGTAATTATTTGACGATACAACTGACATATTCAGTTAGAGTGTCAAAATGATCGGCTCGCCTTTAGTGACGATAACCGTGTGCTCGAATTGGGCGGCGATGGTGTTATCCACCGTCTTCAACGACCAGCCATCCGTCTTTTCGACGACGTGTCCCTGCCCGGTGGTGAGGAAAGGCTCGATGGCAAGGACCAAGCCATTGTCCATGATGCGGCGGTCCTCCGGCTTGTGAAAGTTATAGACGGAGGACGGCTTGTCATGCAGTTGACGTCCGATGCCGTGCCCGGTCAGGTCAAAGATGGGGTTGTATCCGTATTTGTTGGCTTCCTGCTGAACAGTCTTGCCGATGAGGTTGAGCGGCTTGCCCGCCCGCACTACGCTTAGAACCTTATCCAACGTGGACTTGGCAGCCTCAAGCAGTTTGTCATACTCCGGTTTGGATGTACCCACAACCATCGAAGCGCCCGTGTCACCGAAATATCCATTCAATTCAGCAGATACATCGATGTTGATAAGTTCACCATCTTGAAGAACATGCTCGCCGGGGATGCCGTGCGCAATGACGGGAGCAATGCTGATGCATGTGCCGCCGGGGAAGTTATACATCACGCGCGGCGCGGACTTTGCGCCTTCTTTTTTGAGAAAATTCTCGCCGATCTGGTCGAGTTCAAGAGTTGTCACGCCGGGCTTGGCGCTTTCCATCATCAGCCGCATGGCTTGGGCGCAGACTTTCCCCGCGGCTTTCAAACCGTTGATATCTTTTTCGTCTTTAGCGATCATGTTGAAGTTTTGATTCCCTTTTCGATGGTCTCGCGGTGCTCCTGGAAATGCTCGGTCGTATCGCCCAACACCCACAGCATGAGCGGATCCGGGCGATCTGGGTGGCGCGGTTTCCACAGGTCTTCGAATGCCATATTTTCCAGTTTTTGAATCAAGCGTGCATACGTCCCTTTGAGTTGGTCGATCACTTCGGCTCGCGGGCGGCTTTGATTACGCTTGAACAAAAATGGGTTGACCGCTTCCACGCTCCATTCTGGTAATACTTCCTGCGTAACACCGATGACCTCGTAATAAGGGCGTTTGTCCATGTGATAGCCCATCAGGACATTCATCCATTCGGCGAGGTGGGCAAGGTTATCCTTGGGTGACCAGCCGCCAGAGTCGGGTGTGGTCATTTGCTCGTCGGTCAATGAGTCGGCGAGCTTTATCAACAAAGTCCACTCCTGCTCGATGGCAGACATCAATTCTTTTTTATTGCCGGGCATCCATTGTTCGGTCATGGTTTTCTCCTATAAGGTGATTTGTTGACCTTCTGCGAGTCTTTCTTTTTCTGAATCTTTTCTCAAAATATACGCCTCCCCGCGGACGAGGATCGTCTTTCCTTTTTCGCTTTTGACATACGCCCCATCGCACATCACGATGATAGGGTTATCGTGGAAGAAGTGATAATCCGAAAGCCACTCATCTTTTATGGACTGACCATAGCCATCCAATGGGTAATGTGGCGAAATATTAAATGGAATGGCTTTGAGACCGTTGAAAAAGGATGTACCCACTGTGTTCAGGTCATTCGAGGTCAGGATGTTAGGTCCACATAAGATCGCGCCTGCGCTAAAACCGACCAATGGTAGACCAGCTTGAATCCTCTTTTGCAGGAAGGGTATCACGCCGCTGGCATGTAAGCGATGGTTAAGCAAGAACGTATTCCCACCGGGGATGTAAATCACATGTGCATCACGAATAATATTTTCAATTGCCTTTTGGGTCATCAACTCGGTATTAACCGATTTTAACTGAGCAAGTCCTTTGAAAGCATCTTCCGTCATTTCGAGCCAGCGCTCAGCATATAACGAAGCCAAGGGCATGTAGGCGATAATAGGGTCATCTTTGCCTTCCAAATACGGACGGCAAGCTTCGACGATATCGTCAATGTCCCTTTCGCCAGGGGAGGAGAAGAGATGTAGGTTGGATGGCATGAGGGGATTGTATCAAATCCGACGTAGGGGCGCAGCAATGCTGCGCCCCTACAATATCAATTATTCATTTTTTCTAAAATAACTTTCCTCAACTCCGCCTGCACGGACTCCCATGCCTGCTCCGAGTTGACCACCACCCACCTCTTCGGCTCGGCTTTGACCATCTCGTGATACCCGGCGCGGACACGTCTATGGAATTCAACGAAGTAGGCTTCCATCCGGTTCCATCCCACGTCGCTTTGGGTCTTGCGCCTCAAGCCAACTTCCACGTCGAGGTCGAGCAGAATCGTGAGGTTGGGGGTTAAACCGTCTGTGGCATATCTGACCAATGCGCGGATTTCATCCAGATTTTGCTGGTGTCCATACCCTTGATAGGCAATGGTCGAGTCATAGTAACGGTCCGAGAGGACAATTTCTCTGTCCGCTAGGCGCGGCTTGATGACCTCCTCCACAATTTGAGCGCGTGCAGCTTGATAAAGCAGCGTCTCGGTACGCGGATGCATCTCGGCATTCTTCATATCATGCAGCACGTCACGGATCTGCTCGCTGATGGACGTCCCACCGGGTTCACGGGTGGGAAAGATAACGTAGCCCTTCTCGCGTAAAAATTCAACAAGATAGGGAATATGGGATGTTTTACCTGAACCTTCGGGGCCTTCAAGAGTGATGAACATAATTGCTGCCAAAAAGTATTAAAAATAGTAAACCGCTATATTAGCGGTTTACTTAATCACATGCCAATTTATTTTTCTTCGAAAGAATTCACTGGTAATGAAATCTGCTCATTACTGTTATTTGACGCCTTTTCTTGCTTTTTCGTTCTTTGAGTCTTCACAGAAATGTTATTTTGATCAAGCCAAATCAACATCCGATTTTGTATCTCATTTTGAATTATTTCAATTGGTTGATTGGCATCAAGAACCCACCATCGATCGGGTTCACTTTCAATAAGAGAAGCATAGCCATCACGGACGGCTTGATGAAATTTTAGTTTCTTTTGGTCAAAATGATTGTTTTCTAAAAATGATAATTGCTGTGCTTCACCAAAAGCATGAGGCTCTTCTTCTTTCTTGACACGACCTTCGATTCTCCTTTTCCCTTCCTCGGGAGAAATATCTAAATAAACAGTTAAGTTAGGCTTTACATTATGAGTAGCAAATTTCAAAATCATTTCAACATCATTTTTTAAATCTAAAATTTCTCCACCATAAACTTGATATGCGATTGTCGAATCTGCATACCGGTCACTAATGGTAATCGTATTTGATTTATTTAGACGAGGAATAATCTGTTCAGATACTAATTGTGCCCTAGCAGAGCAAAAGCCAAGAACCTGAGCACGAGCATCCAATTCAAAATCTTTAGATTTTACATCTAGGAGAAGATGCCGGAAAAGCTCGCCATAAGAGGTTCCCCCAGGCTCATGTGTCATGAAAATATCATAGCCATTACTTTCAAGGTATTCGCACAACAATTTAGCTTGTGTTGATTTTCCAGACCCATCCCCTCCTTCAAATGTAATAAATACAGACATACAATGCCTCCAAATCACTTCTTATTATTTAAGAGTTGAGCGCATTTTCTGTCATCATATTCCGCCATGTACACTAACTCCATAGGATGCTCAAACGGACTCTCATTTTTGACCCTATCTTTAGCTCCAAAACAACGATCAATAATCGTAAACATATACCTTGTATCAGCACCCATGGATTTTATCAACTTTGCTACATACAATATTTCTTCGCCACTTGCCGACAATCCATCCACGATAATATATCGCTCAGGTTTTTTCTCCATTGCACTAATTCTGTCCGGAAAGTTTACTCCTGCCAAGTCGCCAAACAATACTATAGGGGTATCCAATAAATCTCCTACTTCTGCTGCCAGAAGTACATTTCCGCGTGCTGATATAGCTATAGCATCGAAGGAATAATGCTGGGCACGACTAACATCCTTAATTTTAATGGCGACCATTCTTGCAAGGTTGCGCCTTGTAGTAGCGTCACAGCAGGCCGAAAGAATATCAACATAATACTTTGTTTTAACCTTACCCGAGGGCGTATCGTGAATACCAACAAGGGTTTCTTTTGGAAGAATTTGCGAGTACTCTCTAATTAATTTTTCTAAATACAATGCATCATCAACTGGTAAAAGAACTTTTGATAATATATCTGGGATAGTTTCTGGCGGAAGCTTTGATAATCTTTCAAAAAACCTTGAAGTTTCACCTTGGCTATCGTTATGAATCAACTTCCTGTACAACCAAAATTCTTTGAATCCGTGCAAAGCGCGCCTACCCCCAGCAATAAGGAAATATATTGCCAGCAAAGCAGGGGCTAAATATTTGACTACAAGCCCAATTGTATCCAGAATTTGCTGCATTTTTCCTCCTAAAATATTTTGCACGGAAGAAATAATTATTTATTAATTTTACCACTCATTACATGTGCAATATTTTATGTATTCTTACTGATGGACGTCCCGCCGGGTTCGCGGGTGGGAAAGACGGTATAGCCCTTCTCGCGCAGGAATTCAACGAGATGAGGGATGTGGGAGGTTTTGCCCGAACCTTCGGGACCTTCAAGGGTGATGAACATGGGGCAAGTATAAAGTAGACAGGTATACAAGTAAACAAGAAAAAACAGGTAGACAAGCGAGCAATCTACTTGTCTACCTGTTTCCTTGTCTACTTCTTTACTCTCTAAATATCCTCACATGCCTGCGCGGTTCTTTTCCATACGAGTGGCTCACCAACTCCGCGCTGCGCGCCATTTCGTGTTGGATGCGGCGCACAAGCGACGGTCCCGGCGGTAAATCTACAAAGCGTTCACCGTTCAAGACCGCGCTGATGGCTTGCTGGGTTTGGTCGCGGATGTCTTCCATGTTGTCACGCGGGGTGTGCTCGGTCAGGTTGTACAAATCGCTGACGAATTGCTCCACCTGCGAAACCGAGTTCGCGCGCAGCACATAGATCGGCATGCCGCGCGACTCCGCGTCCATGATGGTGTGTTCGCGGTTGCGGTAGTACGTCCGCAGCGTCACCAGCACGTCGGCTTCCTCCGCTTCGGTTACGATCACGGCAGGCACACCGAGTCGCTTTGCGGCTTGCTGGAGTCGATTCCGCGCCACGCCGTAGGCGAAGATGCGGATGGTCTGCAACTTTGCGCCAACGTTCGGAACCTGCGTCGGCGTAGATGAATGTTCGACGGCTGGAGAAGCAGGCTGTCTACGAGTCCGAAGCGGGGTCTTCGTCGGCGCTTCACTTCTGGACTTTGGAACGGGTGCGGCTTTCTCGATCTTGATCTCACCCGATTCATCGCGCGTGCGAACTTCCGGTGGGATGGGAGTGTCGCGCAACAGCGAGTCGACCGAAGTCATGATGTCTTGATGAACGGTGAAGCGGTCACGCGTTTGGATTTCGATGAGCACATCGAAGGTCGGCGGCGCGCGGCGTTCGAGCACAGTCTTCTGCGTGCCGCGGCGACGGGCTTCTTCGTCAGAAAGGGTCACGGCTTCGATGCCACCGACAAGGTCGCTGAGCGTGGGGTTGAGCAAAAGGTTATCGAGGGTTTGTCCGTGCGCCGTGCCGATGAGCTGCACACCGCGTTCGGCGATGGTACGCGCAGCAACGGCTTCGAGTTCGCGCCCGATCTCGTCAATGACGATGACCTCGGGGTTGTGATTCTCGACGGCTTCGATCATGACCTCGTGCTGAAGCATCGGCTCGCGGACTTGCATGCGACGTGCCTTGCCCACAGCCGGGTGCGGCACGTCACCGTCACCGCCGATTTCATTGGAGGTATCGACGATGACCACACGCTTGTTCTCGGCAAGGATGCGCGCAGCTTCACGAAGAAGCGTGGTCTTGCCCACACCGGGGCGACCGAGGATCAGCACGGACTTGCCAGATTCAATCAAGTCTTGAATGATATCGACCGTGCCATACACGGCGCGACCCACACGACAGGTTAAACCGACAATGGCTCCACGCCGATTCTTGATGGCGGAGATGCGATGAAGCGTGCGCTCCATGCCCGCGCGGTTGTCGGCGTCGAAGGTGCCGATGCGCTCGGTGATATGGTCGATCTCGGCGTGAGTGATCTCTTTATCGAGCAAAGGGATTTCGCCGTCCACGAAGCGGGCGGCGGGGATGCGTCCGAGGTCGATGACGATCTCCAGCAATTTATCGCTGTTGTTCGCCTTTTCCACGGCGTGACGGATGTTCGATGGGAGGACGTCCAATAGGGCTTCGAGGTCGTCTGTAATTCTGTGTTGTGTCATATGTTAAGTTTCAAGAAACGCCAAAGGTCAAGTGGCGTGAATAGTCATAAAAAAAGAAAGGACGATATATGGGCACGCGGAAAAACCAAGCGCGGCTTGAATTAAAAATGGAAGGGGAAATTGGAAATGACCATGATTGTGTACCTGCCTTTCCGGGGTGTCACATGCAGAGTTTCATGTGTCAGGCATCTTGCGCCGTCGTGTAGTGGCAGGGATATTATAGCAGGTCGGCGGTTAACAGACCGTTAGCAATCTGTATTAATTTCATGACTTGTCTGACGAATTTGTCTCGACAAACAACCATAGTAGGACTTACGCAAAACCCCAAGAGCAAGCCGCGAATTTCGCAAATTCGCACGAATTGTTTAAAGAATCCGTGACAATTCGTGTAACACCTGCACTTGCGTGCCGGTGCAAGTGTTCGCGGCAAAAGATTTTGAACTGCGTAAGTCCTACATATAAGACTACTTAAGCTGGAGATATTTTTGTGCTGCGGCGTAAAACTCGCGTGCCTGCTCAATCATTTCTTGAACATCATCCAGTATAAAATCAGCTGTTGCACCATAATCGCCGACTATCCTCTGGCTAAATGTGGTCACAAGCCAACTCTGGTACTTTGCATCAAACTCGCCCGTCTTAATGAAGTGTTGTCCGAATGCGCCATGCACCCCGCCGTGTTTGCTGAAATATAAATCTTTTTCGCCAAGCAAAGCACTGGCAATGTAGAACATGGCGTAATAAACACGACTTACAGCAAAATCGTAATCACCATCACTCATGGTGTTTTCGGCGCTATGAATGGCGCGTTCCGCCTTCACCATTAGATCGGTTGTCTCTTGTTTCATACTGCAACTCCCTCCTTTTTTACATTTCGAATCAGTGGATAACGATCCGTTTTCCATTCATTTTCGCGCATGAAAAGCGGACTGACGGTAATTTCATAATCCAGCGATAACTCGCCAATCAATTTGCTGACGCGCTTTAATTCCGCTGCGCGGCGTTGGAAATCATTCAATACAACGAGCACATCCAGGTCAGATCCCTCCTGGTTTTCCCCGCGCGCATAGGAACCATACAAGTAGACGGCATCCAACTGTTCGCCATAAATGCGAACCAATTCCTTTTTGAATTTCCTTAAAAGTTTATTGATCTGATTTCTCATTTTCAACCTAAACTCATTGGTTCTTCAGCGATTATAGCAGAATGACGGTCCTGAAATAATTTCAATCCAAACTACCTCCACGTATTATCCGACCAATTGGGCGCAATGTTATTTGAGGGCCGCCCCTGCGTGTTATTCATGCGCCAATTTTTCAGGACAAGATACGCAATCGGCAAACTGATTCCCAAGCCGCTAATGCGGATGCTCTTGCGATTTATCAGGTTCAAGGCAATGAAATAATGCCTGCCATTCCGGCTTTGGGTATAACTAAGTTGAATGGAGTTCACCTCATCCGTACGGATGATTTTTTCGCTGAAGAAGTATTTCAATGTCATCATATTGCCATCAAGGGTCACAGACCGCGGAGTAGACAGGACCGATGCAGCTAGGAACAAAACTACGCCCACAAATATCAGTAAAGGCAAGTAGGCAGAGAAAGACGTATCGGACGATTCCATGGTCACAAAGATGAAGGCAATCGATACTCCAACCATGATGAGTATGATAAAGAACATCCCCAACAAGGAACCCACTCCACGACGCATTTCGCCATACTCACGCGGAGAGAAAAGGTCGGGGCGTTTGGAGCCGACAAATTCGATCACTTCCTGATACCCCGGCATTCTCGGGCTGACGGCAACGGTCACATCTTCATCGCGGCTGTGCAGTTTCATGGAATAGCCCCAGCCTGAAGCGCGCGCGATCTCCGTCCATTTCAGGTTTTTCGTACCGAACAAACCCTGAATTGCGATCTCATCGTCAGAAACGATGGTTTTGGAAGCCAGCGCTACGAATGCCGCACCAAAAAGGAAAAATGACAGCACAGCCAACGGAATCATAAACGCGAGGGAACCCGGTCCGAATGCAAAGAGCAGGATACCTAGAAAAAACAAAAAAAGAATGGCGATAAACACCAAAAGGATCGGTGAGGTTTTGTAAACGCGAGGTTCGTTCATGGGAGAAATTCCTTTTCAGTAGAATGAAGATGTGCCAACTATTATTACAGCACAAAGTTGCTTCCAGCGCCGTCCTCGGCGCGGGGTTCTGGCACAACACGCCGCCGAGGACGGCGGCTTTGAGCGTGACCTTGCGCTGTAATACTATACAACGAAACTATTTTAACCTCTTATCACCTGTCTTTCCTACCCTCTAACGCCTATCGCCTGTATATAATGCCCACGGTCACAAATTGCGCTTTCCACTTTTCAATAAAGCGCAATTTGTGACCGCACTGGGTATAATTGGGGCATGTCCATGCCCGACGAACCGATCCTGCCATCCATGCCGCCGCAGGATGAACCACCCGCCTCACCGCCTCCTGCCCGCCGCAGACGCGCCACGCGCCGTTCCCACATCCCCACCGATGCGGAAGGGCAGGCAGAGTTGATCGCCTCACTCGCGCGCCGCGCGTATCCGTCTGTTGAGTTGTTCGTCTTCTCATTAGTATGCGGCGCGATCCTCGGTCTTGGCTACCTGCTCGACTCGCAAGCTGTTTTGATATTGGGCATCCTCGTTGCGCCGCTGATGACTCCCTGGGTGGGATTTTTACTCGCCATTCTCACCGGCTCAATTCGTTTCATGTTCGAAACGCTGATGGCATTGTTCATTAGCATTCTCTTCGTCTTCCTCGGAGGCTTGCTAACCGGCTTTGCCGCGCGGCTCTTCATGCCGATCACGCTCAACAACGTCTTTATCCATTCGCGGCTGTGGATTCCCGAAATGATCGTCTTCGTGCTTGGCGCGATCACGTTGGTCATTTCGTTTGCGCGTTCTGAAGATAGACCTTTCCTTCCTAGCGTCGTCATCGCGTACGCGTTCTTTCTTCCCATCGGTGCAGCCGCGTTTGGCATCGGCTCGGGTCTGCCGGATGTTTGGTTTCAAGGCTTGCTCGTTTTCCTTGTCCACTTTGCGATGACCAGCATCCTCGGTCTGATCACACTCTTCGTTCTGCGACTACGCCCCTCTTCCGGCGGCATCGCGTTGAGCGCGGTCACGTTCGCCGTCTTCGCTGGCATCCTCATTTTCGTAACAGGATCAGGCTCCCCGTCGAGGAATGAAGCGGCTCCTCCATCCACACCGACTAATGCGAACGCTGCGGCTCCTTCCTTAACACCGGGCCTGTCTTCTGCGCCCAATCCGAGTGCAACGCTGGTAGTTGCTTCATCTTCCACCCGCACCCCAACTGCCACCTCAGCAGAAGACATCACACCCAGCCCCGTCCCGTTGACGTTGGAGATCACGCTACCGCCCACTGAAACGCCGACTATCACGCTCACCATCCAACCGACGCCGGTCTATGGAAAAGTGCAAGCCAATGAAGGCGGCGGCGCAAACCTGCGCGACGAACCCGGCGGCAATTATGTAATGACCCTGCTCAACGGCACCATCGTGGAAACGTTCTCCGAGTTCCAGGTGGTGAATAACATCACCTGGGTCAAAGTCTACGCCCAGGTAAACGGACAACGCATCGAAGGCTGGCTGTTAGAATCGGTCATCTCGTATGCCACACCCGCGCCGAACTTTCAGACATCGTCCACGCCGCAAGGCACCCCCACCCCATAAACTCGCATAACAAAGGTGACAGTCATGGCGCCATGGCTGTCACCTTTTCACGTCAATTCACCCCCAAGGAGATTCAATGACCATTCATTTTGGCACCGACGGCTGGCGCGCCGTCATCTCGGATAGTTTTACCTTCAGCAATTTACGCATCGTCGCGCAAGCCATCGCCGATGCTGTCGCTTCGGAACATTGGGACCAGCGAAGCAGCCCCGTGAGCAAATCCGAAACCGTGGACCCCAAGAAGATCGTGATCGGTTACGACACCCGTTTCCTCTCCGACCGTTTTGCCGGCGAAGTTGGGCGCGTGCTCGCCGCAAATGGATTCAGCGTGCTGCTGGCACAATCTGATTCGCCCACACCAGCCATTTCTTATGCCGTCAAATACAACAACGCGATTGCGGGTGTGATGATTACCGCTTCGCATAATGCTCCGCGCTACAACGGCGTGAAGTTGAAGAGTGCGTTTGGCGGTTCAGCGCTCCCCGAACAATGCCGCCGCGTGGAAGTGTATATCAACGACAACGAAGAACAGGCGCGCGGACCCAACCTGATGGATTTCAAAAAGGCGCGCGCAGCGGGCTTGATCCAACGCTTCAACCCGCTCCCCGCTTATTTCGACCATTTGCGGACTCTCATCAACACTGACATCATCGCCGATAATCCCCAGCGCTTCGTGGTGGATGCCATGTACGGGTCGGGGCGCGGCGTCATCAAATCCTTTTTGCAGGGTACAGGCTGTGAAATCTATGAAATTCGCGGCGAGATGAATCCCGGCTTCGGCGGCGTTCACCCCGAACCGATAGCGAAAAACCTGGGCGCATTATCCAGCGCGGTCAGTTCGGGCTTTGGCAATTTCGGCGTGGTGACCGATGGCGATGCCGACCGTATCGGCGCGATGGATGAACGCGGCAACTTTGTGGACCCGCACAAGATCATGGCGCTTTCATTGAAATATCTAGTCGAGAAGCGCGGCATGACCGGCGCGGTGGTCCGCACCGTTTCGACGACGCGCATGTTAGACCGCCTTGCCAATCGTTACGGCATCAAAATTTACGAAACCCCCGTCGGCTTCAATCACATCGCCGACATTATGATGAACGAAGATGTGCTCATCGGCGGCGAAGAATCCGGCGGCATCTCGTTCAAGGGACACATCCCCGAAGGCGATGGTCCCATCATGGGCTTGCTGATCGTGGAGATGCT
>JACPVC010000154.1 GCA_016191955.1 Chloroflexota bacterium | reverse complement strand
TGCACACTTCTTTTTATACTTCCTTGACAAATCTCTGTTCTTATTTATAATTATTCTAAATTTGTAATAATTCTAAATAAGAGTTAAAATGTCCAATCCAACCCTTCTCACATCTGCACTACAAAAAGCGGGGATGCGTGTCACTCCGCAGCGAGTTGCCATTTGCGAATTACTGACTGCGAGTCATGAGCATCCCACCGCGGCGATGATCTACGATGAACTCAAGCCGCAATTTTCCTCGCTGAGTTTGGCGACCGTATACAACACCCTCGAAACGTTAGTGGGGTTGGGGGTGGTCAACGTGCTTGGGCATGCGGGCGATGACAAGGTCCATTACGATGCAGATACGGAACCGCACGTCAACCTTGCCTGCATCTCCTGTTCTCGCATTATCGACATTCCCAGCGAACATGTCACTCATTTGGATTCGGAAATTACCGCCGCTTCGGGCTATAAACTGCTCGGCGCGCGCGTGTTGTATTACGGTTTGTGTCCAGACTGTCAGAAAAAACAGGCAGGAGCATTGAGGAAGCAATGAACCCCACACTCCCTAAAAAGGAAACACGTTGTACTGAAATTCTTTCCGATACCCTGCGCGGATATGCAGGGATTCAGGAAGTTGATTACGACTACACCAATGGCAGTTTGAAAGCCGTTTTCGACCCGCGTATGATAAGCAATGAACGCGCCCTGGAGGTTATCAATAATGCGGGTCGCGAAGCGTCCATGCGGGTGGCGCAGTGTGCTGCCAGGCGTGAACGCGGCGAAGAAGCTTGTGCTCAATGTGCGGGCGAACTTGCGGCACAGCTTGCCCATCAATACGAGACCGCCGCATCCCTGCCGACGGCAACGTTTCGCAAGAACGTGCTTGAAGTGAAGTTGAATGTTCCCCAACTGGCGACCAGTGAAAACGTCGAAGTCGAGGCGGCGTTCTTGAATCCTGCTGAGGTGGAGAAAAAGCGTGCGGCGATTTCCATTGAAGAACTTGAAGTTGCTTTCACGGTCATCAATGCGGTAACCGCGTTGACGGCTTTTATCGGTGCAGGGTTGGGATGGAATCCGACACTGATCTTCGGTTTGTATTTTGTTTCGTATGTTACAGGTGGATGGTTCGGCGTGGCTGCAAGTTTTAAAGCGTTGAAGGAAAAGACTCTCAACGTGGACTTGTTGATGATCCTCGCAGCACTCGGTGCAGCGGCAATTGGTCAGCCCGCAGAAGGCGCGACCTTGCTCTTTCTCTTTTCGCTTTCAAACACACTGCAAACCTATGCAATGGACCGCAGCCGTAAAGCCATCGAAAAGCTTCTCGATCTGCGCCCCGCCCAAGCCACGGTGCGACAAGGTTCACGTTTGGTCACCCTGCCGATTGAACAATTAACTCTTGGCGATGTTGTCCTTGTGCGCCCCGGTGAACGGTTCCCGATTGACGGTGAAGTTTTATCTGGCGCATCCGACGTAAACCAAGCCACTATCACAGGCGAATCGTTGCCGGTGCATAAACGAATGAATGACCTGGTGTTTGCAGGTACGGTTAATGGGACGGGCTCGCTTGAGATCCGCGTGACGCGGCTTGCAAAAGATACCACGCTGGCACGTATCGTCAAAATGGTGGAAGAAGCGCAGTCTACAAAAGCAAACACACAGCAGATGCTCGATACGTTCGAACAGCGTTATGCCATCTTCGTTTTGGCGGCGGCTGTGTTGCTTATCTTTGTGCCGTGGCTGATTCTTAATCATGCTTTCCAACCCACGTTCTATCGCGCGATGACCTGGCTGGTGGTCGCCTCGCCGTGTGCGTTGGTCATTTCCACGCCGGCGAGCATTCTTTCTGCCATCGCGAACGGAGCGCGCAACGGCGTACTCTTCAAAGGCGGTGTCCATCTCGAAAGGACTGCCACCCTTAAAGTACTTGCCTTTGATAAAACAGGCACGCTTACCAGCGGTACGCCTACACTGACAAATATTCATTCGTTCGGTGAAATGGAAGAGGATGAGATGCTGCGCCTCGTCGCCGCATTGGAGTCTCGCTCCGAACATCCGCTTGCGAAAGCGATTGTGCAGGCGGCTCACTCCCGTAACTTGAAACTGCCTCCATCCATGGACTTTCGCGCCATCCCCGGGCAGGGCGTGGAAGGGAGCGTTGACTCCCATCATCTATGGGTTGGTAACGAGCGCATGTTCATCGAACGTGATGTGAAACTCCCTTCGGTTATCCTGAATCAGGCAAGTGACATGCAAGACGATGGTCAAACAGTCATGTTCATATACGAGGTGAAATCACAAAAAATCCTTGGTCTGGTCGGCGTGGCAGATACCCTCCGTGACGACGCTGTGGGCATGATTAAAGCACTCAAAGCCGCCGGAATTGAGCATGTCGTCATGCTGACAGGGGATAACGCCAAAGTCGCTGCCAAGATCGCCAAGCGCGCAGGCGTCGACGAATTCCACGCAGACTTGCTGCCGCAAGATAAAGTCACGGTGCTGAAAGCGCTTCAGAAGAAGTATGGTCCTGTTGCGATGGTGGGCGATGGCGTGAACGATGCCCCCTCGCTTGCCACAGCAGACATCGGCATTGCCATGGGCGGCGCAGGCACCGATGTTGCCATCGAAACTGCGGATGTGGTCTTGATGTCCGATGATTTGCACAAGATCCCATTTGCAATTGGCTTGGCTCGTCAGGCGCGTAAAGTAGTTTGGCAGAACCTGACCTTCGCCATGGCGGTCATCGTGCTGCTAGTTGCCAGTGCCTTCGGCGCGGACTTGGCTCTCCCGCTTGGGGTGGTCGGTCATGAGGGTAGCACAGTGCTGGTTGTGTTGAACGGCTTGAGGTTGTTGGGTTTCAAGTCGTAAATATTCGACGAACACTGTTAAGACCACGTTATACACGTGGTCTTTGTATTTACAGAGTATTGCATAATTTAGTAACTCACCTTACACGATTTATATGTAGGGGCGACCCGTCCGGGCATTTCAAGCCGCAAAACCTCAAAGGGAGGGTCGCCCTTTACCCGGAAAGACTTCTTGTCCAAGGGCGACCCTCCCTTTGCGCAACATGGTTTCCAACTGATTTTGACAGGTCGCCCCTACTGCGTAAGGTGAGTTAGTAAACAAAAACCACCTTTCCCTCCTTTGTTTACTTCGTACCCTTTGTGGTTAGGCTCTTTTCCGTTTAAGTACACGAGAGCCAAAAAACGATAACCTCGACAATATTTTCCGCAGGTGTAAAATTGGACTGGGTGGTTTTATATAAACAACAAAAATCGGAGGTGTTGTGTATGAAATATCGAATTGGTGTTGAGAACAATAGTGAAGGTATTCGATCCATTGCATGGATGTTGGATCACCCTGGATGTTATGCGTATGGCAAAGACGAAGCGGAGGCAATTGCCAACTCTCCAACCTCGGTGCGTGCCTATGCCGAGTGGCTCAGTCATCATGGAGCATCCTGGGTATCCATGCAAGAAGAGACGATTCCCGCCGTCGAACAGGTATGGGTGAATTACGTCATCAATCAACAATTCGAACGCGTTCAGGGGGATGGTTATGAAGTGGAACCTTTTTTTGAACACGATTGGAAGCCTCTCACCGATACAGATATCGAGCGAGGGATGAAGTTGCTGGCGTGGTCACGAGCCGATCTACTGGCGCTTCTTGAAAAACTTACGCCTGACCAGTGGGCGTATAAAAAGGAAAGGGAACGTTGGGATATTGCGGGGATCGTCAATCATATTGGCAGTGCGGAATGGTGGTATATGGATCGGCTTGGGTTGGCTTTTCCGCGCGCCGATGTTCCAAATGAACCTCTTGATCGAATAAGCAAGGTTCGCGATCTGATTAACAGTGTATTACCAACACTGAAAGATGTAAATCAAGTTGTGGGGCTGGAAGGCGAACTTTGGAGTCCGCGCAAGGTTTTGCGCCGCGCCCTTTGGCATGAACGTGACCATACGGAACATATTCAAAAGATCTTGTTCTCGTGACGGAGCATGTCAATGGCACAAAGACAAAACATATACGAACGCCCTGTTGAAATTTTGCAGAAATTGATTCAGTTCAACACCACCAACCCGCCGGGGCATGAAGCGGCTTGCGTGAGTTATATCCGTGACCTGTTGAATGAGGCGGGGATCGAATCTACATTCATTGCCAAAGACCCGGAACGTCCTAACCTCATTGCACGATTGCAGGGCGAAGGTAAAGCTCCCCCCATCCTTTTATACGGGCATGTCGATGTTGTCACTACAGAAAACCAACCGTGGCAGCAACCGCCTTTCGAAGGCAAACTCGTAGACGGTTACGTCTGGGGGCGCGGCGCATTGGATATGAAAGGCGGAGTCGCTATGATGGTGGCGGCATTCTTGCGTGCAAATGCCGAGGGGTTGCGTCCGCCTGGGGATATTGTGCTGGCAATCGTCAGCGATGAAGAGGCGGGCGGCGATTTTGGCGCCAAGTTCCTCGTTGAAGAACATCCCGAACTTTTCAAAGACATCAAATATGCCATCGGTGAATTCGGCGGCTTTACGCTCACCATTGGCGGCAAACGTTTTTACCCCATCATGATTTCGGAGAAGCAAATCTGTTGGATGAAAGCCACCGTACGCGGACAGGGCGGTCACGGTTCGATGCCAGAGAAGGGCGGCGCAATGGCAAAGCTCTCACGCTTCCTTAAAGCATTGGATGAGAGTGACTTGCCCGTTCATGTGACGCCTCCCGCGAAGATGATGGTGGATGCAATGGCTTCGGCTCTGGGCGGCGCCCAAGGCTTGATCCTTGCACAATTGACCAACCCCACGCTGACAGATTTTGTGCTCAGGACCCTCGGCTCGCGCGGGCGGACGTTCTACCCGCTATTCCGCAACACCGTCAGCCCGACCATTTTGGCTGGCAGCACCAAAGTCAATGTAATTCCAAGCGAAGTCTCGGTCGAATTGGATGGGCGCTTACTTCCCGGTCAGACGCCCGAAGATATGATGCGTGAGTTACGCGCCATCGTTGGGGCTGATGTGCAATTAGATGTGCTTCAATTCGAGCCGGGACCTGCCGAACCGGATATGTCTCTCTTCAATAAATTGGCGGCTATTTTGAAAGAAGCCGACCCTGAAGGCATTCCCGTTCCATTGCTGTTGAGCGGAGTGACCGATGGACGCTTCTTCTCGCAGCTTGGTATTCAAACCTACGGCTACCTGCCCATGACCCTGCCGGAAGATTTCAACTTCGCCAACGTTATTCATGCCGCGGACGAGCGTGTTCCTGCCGCGGCAATCGAGTTCGGCGCGCAAGCGATCTATAAAGCGTTGAGTCGATTTGGTTAATAAAGGATGGTAAATAGTGAAGCGGCTGATTCTGACATCTATATTCTTTCTAGCGGCATGCCTGCCAGCTACGCCCCCGCCGCCGATTACGGCTGTAGTGGGTGAGGAATTCACCCTCGCTCCCGGGCAGACGGTTACCATCGTAGACACAGGGTTGACGCTAACGCTAGTGAGCGTGCCAGGCGATGAGCGCTGTCCGCTTGAGATCGAATGTGCCGAAACGGGACCAGTGACTGTTGCGCTTTCCGCCCAAAAAGATGCCGCAGAACCTGTCGAGTTCACACTCCAGGCATTCACTGATACTGACGGACGCGTGCCGGAAGGTCCGTTCGAGGGGATACAGGATCGAGTGGAAATCATGGGATATGAAATCCGTTTAAAGAGCGTGCTTCCACATCCGCTTAACTTTAATGATTTGATCGCATCGGACGAATATCGGGTTTCGTTCGTCGTCGAGGAGAAATAATGGCGTATAAAAAGATACCGATGGAACATGATAAGAAGATTGCCCTCGTTGCGCATGACAACAAAAAGCGCGACCTGCTCGAATGGGCGAAGTTCAACCGTGACTTGCTGGCTCATCACCAGATCTATGCAACCGGTACAACCGGCAGGATGTTGGAGCGGGAATTGAATTTCAAGGTGATAAAACTCAAAAGCGGTCCGCTCGGTGGCGACCAACAAATAGGAGCGAAGATTGTCGAAAACAAAATCGATTTCCTCATCTTCTTTTGGGACCCGCTCGAACCGCAACCGCACGACCCCGATGTAAAAGCCCTCCTGCGCATGGCAGTTGTGTGGAATATCCCCATCGCTAACAACCGCGCCTCGGCAGATTTCATGATCTCCTCGCCGCTGATGGACAGTCCCTATGACCGGCTGGTGCCGGATTATGAAGGATATGTTTCGAGAAAGATAGAAGTTGGTGAGAAAAAAGAAGGTAAAGAATAATTATTGAAGCAGAAGATGGAAAAGGATGATCTCTCTTGGAGTGCTATAATTAATGTATGGAAGTCGGTGACATTCGTTTTTACAAAGAACGCTGGAAAGCTGTCGAGGAGATCGAGCGGCAGGAATTGCGCGCGATGAGTTTGGAAGATCATTGGCGGAAAATAAATGCTATTGCCCGTTTTGCGATTGAGACAGGAATGCAGCATGAAGTCGACAACAGCGAGATGGAAATTATCCTTCGGTGGGCAAAAATAAAGGAACACTATGAAACTGGATAATAGTTTGGAGCCGTTTCGTGCAACGATTGAAGCGCTTCAACGGATTCTCTCGAGCCTTGGTGATCGGGGCGTAATCATTGGAGGGATTGCTGTTGGCTTCCTTGGAAAACCCCGTTTCACGGCGGATGTGGATGCAATGTTTTTGTTATCTATAAAGGATATTCCCAATTTCCTTGAGCGAGCCCGCATTGAGAACATCGTCCCACGTATTGAAAGTGTAGAGGAATTTGCACGAAAAAGCCGCGTACTGCTTTTAAAGCATGCTCCTACAGAAACGGACATTGATCTTTCTCTTGGTGTTCTGCCTTTTGAGGAAGAAATGGTTGAAAGGGGAAGCACGAAATCGTTTGCGAATCTTTCGATCCGACTCCCAACGCCCGAAGACTTGATCATCATGAAAGCAATTGCTCATCGCCCCAAGGACTTGGAGGATATCCGCACCATTGCAGATAAATATCCCAATATGGATGTACTGCGCATCGAGAAATGGGTGAAAGCATTTGGAGAGGTTTTGGAAGCCCCCAACCTTTGGGATGTTATCAAGCCGCTCTTGAAATAATGTTGTTCTGGCGGCTCCCCGTGTTTTGAAAAAATTCTTGGCGCTCAACCTACTCAGTATTATAAAAAGAGATGGCTGACCACCATCTCTTTTTTGTCACCACTTGCAACCTTTGGTTGTATTCACTCCCGCGGTGTGACCTACGCGCTTGTACATGGTCACGTTCGTGAACGGCTCGCCGAGAACGCCATCGTGGATTGCCCATGAGCGTTTGCGGATGCTCTCGGAGGCTTCTGGTTTGCGGAACGCATTTGAACCGTCCAGTTGCGCATGCAGGTCGCCGCCGGGTTGGAAGCCCGCGTGAATGCTTTCCATCAAACGCTTGCCGACCTGATACGAAAATCCATAACGCTCGAAGATGACCGCATTGTGATAATACAACGGCTCGACGAAATACATATCGTGACCCAATGCGATGACGAAGCCTTCAAACGCCTCAATGGCTTGACCTAACATCCTGAGCCCGCGTCGTACCTGACCGGGTGCCAGCCCCGCCTCACAAGCCTTTGCCTCCGCCTCCACATTTCTCTGCAACGTCCCAAACTTGGTCGGCGAACCATCAGGCATCTTGTCCACATCATAGCGCGGAGAGTCGGGGTCGTTGAGAATGTACAGCAGGGTGTGGATTTGCCCATTCATGGTGTCAGTCATGTGCGCGTACATGATCGGGTCGGGGAAGTCTAATTTATGATACAGGCGCATTTCCACGTCGGTGGAGCCGGTAGCGAAGCGGAATTGCAACAGGTTGTATCCTGCGGCTGACGATAATGGGGGGAGGTTGTACTTTTCCAGCAATATCTGCGGGATGTACTTGGTGTAGATCGCCCGCTTTTCAGGTTCGGGCAACAGGTTGATTCCGCCTATGGTTGAAGGGGGCATTTTAGTCTCCATCTGTCATTGCTTCGTCGGAAAGAACACCCTCCTCGCAATGACAGTTACCGCACTCTCATGGCACGTTCTTTATCCCGCGCTTCATCGCGTTTGGCGATGGTGGCGCGTTTGTCGTAGGCTTTCTTGCCTTTGGCAAGGGCGATCTCGATCTTGGCGCGTCCGTCCTTGAAATAGACCTTGATTGGAACGATGGTCATGCCCTTGATGCGGACGTTGTTCCACAACTCACGGATTTCCTTTTTGTGAAGGAGCAGGCGGCGTTTTCTACGCGGCTCATGATTGAAGAACTTGCCCGCCTGTTCGTAAGGAGCGATATGTGCTTCAAGCAGCCAGGCTTCCTTGCCATTTTCCACGTCCACATAGGCTTCCTGGATGCTGATCTGCCCGGCGCGGATGGATTTGATCTCCGAGCCTTGCAAGGCGATGCCTGCTTCGAACTTTTCGAGCAGGGTATATTCAAAACCGGCTTTGCGGTTGGATGCGATGATTTTGATGTCGTCAGTCACGGGACGATTTTAGCATGGAATAAACAAGGTGCCGGGGTGCGTCGCACCAGACTCAAGGAGACGAATCCAACGATAGGATTTATCCACTTAATGAGACTCGTCCACCCGTTTGGTGCGACGCACTCTCAGCCCCATTTGAGCAGAAAGAGACCTGCGAGGAAGCGTGCCACGCCGAAGACGATTAACGCGGGGATCAGCCCCATCATGTCTGCGCCGATGGGACCGAGCAGGGAACTGGCGAGCACAGCGAAGTTGAACATGATGGTGTACCATGCCAGGTGCGAGGGACGGTCATCGGGCGGGATGTTTTCGAGCATGTAGTTGGCATATGCGCCATTGACCAGTGCAAACATCCCGCCGCCAATGAAAGACAACGCGTAGAACTGCCAGACGTTTTGCGCAAATGCCAGCATGATGGGATACGTTGCCATGCCTGCCACGCCCCAACCGGTCACTCGTTTGTTGCCGAAACGATGGACGATACGTCCTAGTTGAGTGGAGGCGAGCAGCACGGAGAGGTAGTAGAGCGCGGTCCCATTGCCGAGATGAGCGTCGTTGAGATTCAACACACGCACGTTGAAGATCGGGTAGAGTGGGTTGGAGAGATAATGCGCAAAGTGGAAAATGAACAATGCGATCAGCACGTTCTTGAAATTGGATTGCCAAACGTCCAGCCGCAGGGCGGCGGTCATGCCGCGGGGAGGGGCAGGCTTGGGGTCAGAGACAGGGATCGGCGCGGAAGGAGGCGCGAGCACTTCATCCTGCAAAGGTTTGACGTGATAGATGTGATAACTGCTCATCGCCGCGCCGAAGGCTCCGATCACAAAGATGACCTGATAGCCGCCGGGGAAATCGGTGTTCTTGAGAATGAAGCCCGCGATGAGGGAGGTGAGCATGTAGGCAATGGCGAAGGTGACGTTGCGTGTGCCAGCTACGCGCGCGCGGTAACGATCTGGCACGGCTTCGGCGAAGAGGGCGTTGAAGCCGACGCCAAGCGGTGTGAGCGGAATCGCCATGAAGAAAGTCAGAATGATGAGTGCCCAGATCTGCCCCTGTTCATCGAGGAACCAGGGAAGTGGAATCCAAAGAAAGTAGCCAATGCGAAAAAGCACAGAGGACCAAAATACGGCTAACCCCGTGTGACGTTTGCTGATCCAGTGACCGGCGGGAATGGCGAGGAAAAGGTTGACAATGGCAGCAGCGGCGGTGAGTAAGCCGATCTGCAAACCGCTTGCGCCAAGACGTGTGGCGTACACGTTGAGAAAGTTGACGGCGGTGCCGCTGACGACCCCGAACCAGGCAATGTCGAGATAGAGATTGATGAAGTTGGAACGGTATTTTTCGGGGATGTCGGACTGCTTAAAAAAATTGAAACGCATATATGAGATTATACCCATGTATGCGTTTTGAGCTTTTATTGCTCATTTGCTATTTAACCTACCCAAGTTATGAGATTGCCGTGTTACACGAGAATGCCAAGTTTGTACGCCAGCTCTTCGTCTGATGGTTCGGCGAGAAAGGAACCATCTTCAAAGATAATGGTGGGAATGATGCGCTCGCCATTGTTCTTTTGTATTACAAGTTCTTCCGCTTCCTTGTTTTCATCGGTATTGAACCAAATGAAAGGAATATTTTGGTCGTTCAGGAACTTTTTCGTGCGGCGGCAGTCTCCGCACCAGTCCGCGCCGTAAACAGTGATTTGGGGTTTGGTCATTTTTTTCTCCGGTGATGAAACTGGGATGAGTGTACTGTTTCTATTGTTGCTTCGTCAGTGTAATTAATTACATTTTGGGAGGAATAAAATTACAATCCCTGACACACATAATCTCAACGCAAAGGCACAAAACCCATATTTTTTCTCGCTTCGCGCTGCCGTGTCTTTGCGTTGAGAATTTCGAAAAAATTATCCCCTTCGTAAAAATTCGCGGATCGAGATCGAAGCCGCTGCCCCTTCGCCGACCGCCGATGCTACCTGTTTGACGCTCCCATGCCTTGCATCACCTGCTGCAAAAATTCCAGGGACGCTGGTCTCGAATGGCAAGGCGTCCATTTTGTTGAGATGCCTTAAGTCATGACCTGTCAAAACGAATCCACTTGCATCGGTTTCAACATAGCCTTTGGTAAACTCCGTGTTCGGCTGTTGACCAATGAAGACGAACGCTGCGGCTGGATGCAACTCTTCGGCTTGACCAGTCGCTGTATTGCGCGTCTTGATCGACTTTAGTTTTGAATCCTGACCATCGAACGAATCCACCGCTGTGTTGTATCTCACTTCAACCTTCGAGCTGGGTTCCGTGACCTTGTCAATGGCAATCTGGCTGGCAGTGAGTTTGTCTCCGCGTGCCAGCAGAATCACTTTCTCTGCGAAGTTGGTCAGATGTAAACCTTCCTCCACTGCGGCATTCCCGCCGCCAATGACCACGATCTCCTTTGCGCCCTTATAGAACGGACCATCACACGTCGCACAGAAATGGATGCCCGCGCCGATGTAATCATCCTCGCCAGGGACTTCCAGCCGGCGATACGATGCGCCCGTGGCGAGCAGGACGACGCGCGAGTGATAATGCTTGCCGTCCGATGTGTAGACTTCGTGATAGCCATTCTCTTCTTCCAGGCGTTCCACGTCCACGGCTTGAAGGACTTCCACGCCGAAACGCTTGGCTTGTTGCGTAACGCGTTCTGAAAATTCCTGCCCGCTGATGCCTTCAGGGAAGCCGGGGAAGTTATCCAACCCGACCGTGATACCAGCCTGTCCGCCGAGCCCCGAGCGTTCGATGAGGAGTACATCCGCGCCTTCGCGCGAGGCGTAGATGGCAGCGGTCAAACCTGCCGGTCCACCACCGACGATGATAAGGTCGTAGTAGGTTTTCTTCGCCTCGGTCTTAAGCCCAAGCTTTTTGGCAAGTTCGGCATTAGTCGGTTCGACGAGAAACGAGCCATCTTCAAAAACAATGGTTGGGATAATGCGTTTGCCGTTATTCTTTTGCAAGACGAAGGCTTCCGCCTCCTTGTCCTGCTCGATGTCCACCCATTTGAAAGGGACAAATTGTTCCCCTAAAAATTTCTTCGAGCGGCGGCAGTCGGGGCACCAATAGGCGCCATACAGGGTGATCTTTGAGTCGGTCATTTTTTCCTCCAACAAATAGCAAATGATGTATGCACTTATGGCGCGCCGTACATGGACTTCATTACATGGGGAGCAGTAGGAAAATCTTCCTATTTATCAAGGCTTCTCAGGCTTGCCTAAAATCGAAAATGCGGGGAAAATCAGCGCTATGTGGCGGGGTCAACCCGGGCAAGACGGCAATCCATTCTTACAAGAAAGGCAACTTTCAAACCATGCATTCAAACGACAGGTTCCAACAGTCCATTCAGTTGCAGGGGGTTGTTAATCCGATCATCGCGGCAATGGAAGCAGACGGTATGCAGATTCAAGACATCACAGCCAGAGCCGGTGTCTTTAGTCAGGAAGAAGTCACGTGCGTAGGGGAGGTTTGGGAGGAGTATCAAAACCTGGGCGCGGAAGGATGCGGGTACAACTTCATCGTGTATCGCGAAGGGGAGCAAGTCTTGGGCTTTGCCTGCTACGGTCCGCGTGACTTGACCGATGGCGTGTTCGACCTGTTCTGGATCGCCGTTGACCCGAACGCGCGTCGCAGTGGGGTAGGGCGCAGCTTGCTGACCGCCAGCGAAGAGGCTGTCCGCAGATCGGGCGGGCGGATGCTGATTGCCGAGACTTCAGGCACGCCGCATTATGAATCCACTCGCAAGTTCTATCTTGATATGGGGTATAACGCCGAGGCAGTCATCAAGGATTTCTACACCGAAGGGGATGACTTGGCAATCTTTGTCAAACGCTTGTAGTTCTGCTGTATTCAATCATGTATAAACTCCGTCCACAGCTTACCCCTGTGGACATTTTGTTCCTTGCTCATATTTTCTTAATAATCCTCCTATTGACTAGACAAATTTCCGTAGATACAATAGCGCGGTCTACAGGTGAAAATGTCTGACTATAAATTTCTCGTCAACCACAAAACGAATGACCCACGCAACGAAGGGTATCTAAAAGGTGCCCACGCATTGGGCTTCCATTACCTGCGCAATATCATTGTGCAGGACCTCTACTTTATTGAGGGTCAACTGTCGTCGGAAGAATTGAAGCAGTTGACCCTCAAACTTTTAAGCGACCCGGTCACCCAAACAGTCACTTGGGATGAAATGCCCGCGCCTCTCGCTTCGCGTCCGCCCGAGCCTGATACAGTTATTCTGGAAGTTTCGCTTCGCCCCGGCGTCACCGACCCCGTTGCCCACGAGATTGTCCGCGCCGCTCACGAGCTTGGAATTAGCGGAGTCCATCGTGCAGCTACAGGACAACGCTTCATCCTCCACTTCGACCCGTCCGTTCCCGTCCGTGAGTCTGTGACAGAGTCCGTTTATAAATTATTTGCAAATCCCGTCATCCAACATTGGAAGATCGGCAGCATCGAACCTTCCTTCCCACAAGAAGTTGAATCCAGTGGGACTATCGAAATCATTCCCATCCGTAACCTGACAGACGATGAACTCCTCTCCCTCTCCAAAGACCGCCGCGCCGCGCTCGATTTAGCGGAGATGCAAGCCATTCAAAATTATTTCATCACAGAAAACCGCGACCCAAGCGATATCGAATTTGAAACCATCGCCCAAACCTGGAGCGAGCATTGTGTGCATAAGACGTTCAAGGCGAAGATCGAGGTAGACAAGTATACAGGTAAACAAGTAGACAAGTACACAGTCGATTCGCTCATCAAGACCTATTTGAAATCTGCCACAGACAAGATCGCCGCACCTTGGGTTATCTCTGCCTTCGTGGATAACGCCGGCATCATCGACTTTGACGATGAATACGAAATCTCTTTCAAAGCTGAAACGCACAACCATCCGTCAGCGGTGGAGCCGTTTGGCGGTGCGAATACAGGCGTCGGCGGAGTCATCCGCGATATTCTCGGCGTCTCTGCCAAGCCGATTGCGAACACGGACGTCCTGTGTTTTGGTCCGCAAAATCTTGACCCTCAATCCTTGCCTGAAGGTGTCTTGCATCCGCGCCGCATTCAATCGGGCGTCGTGGCGGGCGTGCAGGATTATGGCAATAAGATCGGCATCCCCACGGTCAACGGCGCGATTTTGTACGATGAAGGCTACACCGCCAATCCGCTCGTCTTTTGCGGATGTGTCGGCATCGCCCCAAAAGGAAAACATAATAAGAATCCACAAGTCGGTGACCGAGTCGTTATCCTCGGCGGGCGCACAGGGCGCGACGGCTTACGTGGGGCGACCTTCTCCTCCATGACGATGGACGCGCAGACAGGCGAAGTCTCTGGTGCGTCCGTTCAAATTGGCGACCCCATCACAGAAAAAGGATTGATCGATGTCATCGTCCGCGCGCGAGACTTGGACTTGTACAACGACATCACCGATTGCGGCGCAGGCGGCTTATCATCCGCTGTTGGCGAGATGGCATCCAAACTCGGCTGTGATGTAGAGTTGACCAATGTCAGATTGAAATATCCTGGTCTCGCCCCGTGGGAGATCTGGCTCTCCGAAGCACAAGAACGTATGGTGCTTGCCGTTGCGCCAGAAAAAATTTCTGATTTACAAAACCTGTGTGACACCTTCGATACCGAACTGACCGACATTGGCGAATTCACTGGTAACGGATGCCTCACTGTGCGTTACGATGGAAAAGTTGTTGTGGATATGGATAACGAGTTTTTGCATGATGGGATTCCACAGAGACAGTTAAGAGCAGAGATTAGAGAGCAGAGATTAGAGAGCAGTGATTCTGCCCCAATCTCTAATCATCTAATCTCTAGTCATCTAATCTCCCTTCTCTCTCATCCCAACATCGCCAGCAAAGCATCCACCATTCGCATCTACGACCACGAAGTGCAGGGCGGAACAGTTGTCAAACCGCTGACAGGTATTCAAGCCGACGCGCCATCTGATGCAGCCGTCATCAAACCGATTGGCACAAAGGGGATGAAGGGCATTGTCCTCTCCAACGGCATCAACCCCGAATACGGCAAGCGCGACGCCTACAAGATGGCATGGTCAGTCATGGATGAAGCCATTCGCAACGCCGTCGCTGTTGGCGCTGACCCAGACCGCATCGCCGTGCTTGATAATTTCTGCTGGGGCGACCCGCTCCGTCCCGAAACACTCGGTTCACTTGTCGAAGCCTGCCGCGGCTGTCATGACGCGGCGCTCTTCTATGGCACGCCTTTCATCAGCGGCAAAGACTCGCTCAATAACGAATATCTCGGCGCAGATGGTTTACGTCACGCCATTCCGCCAACCCTGCTCATCTCCGCCATTGGCGTCGTGCAAGATGTCAGTAAATCTGTCACGATGGATTTGAAGGAGGCTGGGAATGTGGTTTATCTAGTAGGGAGTAACCAGTTATCAGTAATCAGTGATCAGTTGGTACCTGATGTCCCTAAAGAAACTCTGCAAGTATATCGGGCACTACATCAAGCGATTCAAAATGGCTTGGTGAAATCGTGCCATGATCTCAGCGAAGGCGGTCTCGCCGTTGCCGCCGCGGAGATGTGTATCGGCGGTCGCTTAGGAATGAGTGTAGCGCCGACTTTCCTGACACCGTCCGTCAGGACAGGTGCAGTCGGCATATTCACAGAAGTTAACGGATGCCTACTTGTCGAAGTCACACCAGCGAATGCATCCGCTTTTGAAAATCATTTCGCCAATCTTCCTCACAATCAAATTGGTATCGTCACTGCTGACCCAACCCTCAAAATTATCGATGAAGAAATTCCCGTTGAGGAACTCGTCCATGCCTTCAACATTCATCCTTCCTAATTCATCATTCATCCTTTCCCTCCTATGAAACCAAAAGCCCTCGTCCTCCAAGCCCACGGCTCCAACCGCGATTTTGACGTCATCGAAGCGCTGACTCTTGCAGGCGCAGATGCGACTGGAATTCCGCTCAACGAATTGCGGATGAACAAAACGCTTCTCTCCGACTTTCAACTGCTCGTCGTCCCTGGCGGCTTTTCCTACGCCGACGCCTTGGGTGCGGGCAAACTCCTCGCCCTTGACCTCGCCTCCTATTTTACGGACGAGATATCCGCCTTCGTTGAATCGGGTAAACCCGTCATTGGTATTTGCAACGGGTTTCAGGCATTGGTGAAATCGGGGATTCTTCCACGAGAGACTAGAGAAAAGAGATTAGAGATTAGTGGAACAACACTGACCTTTAATGAGCAGGGACATTTTGAATGCCGTTGGGTGACGCTAAAACCAACCTCCCAAAATTGTATTTGGACAAAAGGTTTAGAAAACATCATTGAATGTCCCATCGCTCATGGCGAAGGCAATTTTCAAACATCCAGCCAGTCTCTAATCTCCAATCTCCAATCACTAGATCAAATTGCCCTCACCTATATCCACCCCAACGGCAGTCCTGCGAATGGCGCATACCCTATCAACCCCAATGGCTCCACTCTCGATATCGCAGGCATTTGCAACCCGCAAGGAAACGTGCTCGGCTTGATGCCGCATCCTGAGAATCATATTCACCGATATCAACATCCGCAATGGACACGCGGTGTCAATCGTCACAGCGGCTTGGCGTTGTTTAGGAATGGTGTGAAGTATGCGAGTGAACTAATCTAATTGTGTCACCCTGAGCGATAGCGAAGGGTCTCTACGATAGTCTCAGAGATTCTTCGCTTCGCTCAGAATGACAATATAGGAGACTTCATGATTTCAAAAGAAAAACTTATTCAGCTCTTACCGAATGTCTTGCAAGAAACCAATCTTCCACTTCCAAACAAAACCTCTGGCAAAGTGCGCGAGTGGTATGACCTGCCCGATGGCACGCGGCTTATCGTCACCACAGACCGCCTTTCGGCATTCGATAAAATTCTGGCATCTGTTCCATACAAAGGACAGGTGCTGAATCAACTGTCCGCGTGGTGGTTCGAGCAGACAAAAGACATCATCCCCAATCACATCGTCTCACTGCCAGACCCGAATGCGGCGGTAGTCAAGGTTGCTGAGCCATTTCTCGTCGAAGTCATCGTGCGCGGATATATCACGGGTGTCACGTCCACAGCGTTGTGGTATCGCTACTCGTTGGGTGAGCGAAGCATTTATGGCTATGGCTTCCCCGAAGGTTTGCAGAAAAACGCGGCGTTGCCAGAGCCGATTATCACACCTACCACAAAAGGCGGAGCAACAGGTCACGATGAGCGCCTGACTTGCGCCGAAGTCGTCGAAAAAGGATTGCTGGATAAGAAGACTTGGGATGAGATTCAAACTGCCGCGCTGGCAGTCTTCAAACGTGGACAGGAAATAGCGAACAAGGCAGGGATGATTTTGGTGGACACGAAATATGAATTCGGACGCGCCGCAGATGGGAGTGTGGTGTTGATCGACGAAGTCCACACACCTGATTCATCCCGTTTCTGGAAAGCAGATTCGTATGAGGCACGCTTCAGCGTTGGCGAAGACCCCGAAAACTTTGACAAGGAATTTGTTCGCTTGGCGTATGCAGATAAAGGTTATCGAGGCGACGGTGAAATTCCGTCCATGCCTGATGAATTATGGGCGGCGGCAAGCGAGCGGTATATCACGATTTATGAATTGCTCACGGGTAAAACGTTTGAAGCGGGTGAATATCCTGTTGAGGAAAGGCTGGCCAAGAACTTGAATAAGGCAGGTATACAAGTAGCCAAGTAGACAGGTCTCGTACTTGTTTACCTGTTTACTTGTCTACATTCTTACTGAAAAGGAAATCATATGAAGCCACTTGTAATTATTCTCATGGGCTCCAAGGCGGATGTGGAGCATTGTACGAAGATATCCGATGCCTGCAAGCAATATGAGTTGGAGACGGTGTTGAGAATCGCATCGGCGCATAAGACGCCTGAACATGCGCTATCTATTTTGAGGGAGTATGAGGCGGATGAGCGCCTGAAGGTATACATCACTGTGGCAGGTCGAAGCAACGCATTGAGCGGATTCGCGGATGGCTCTGTAAGTGCGCCCGTGATTGCGTGTCCGCCGCCGTCGGAGTCGTTCGGCGGGGTGGATGTGTTTTCATCGCTGAGAATGCCTTCGGGGATTGCGGTTGCGGTTGTGCTGGAACCTGTCAATGCGGCGTTGTTGGCGGCAAAAATTTTCGGCGTGGCAAATGCCGAAGTGCGGGAGCAGGTCAAATTAAGTCAGAAGCGGGCGGCGGTCAAGATTGTAGAGGATGATGCAAGTGTCCAGTGAGCAGTTAGCAGTGAACAGTTATCAGTTCGATGAGTCCCCAAAAGAGGAATGCGGGGTCATCGGGATCTTCGCGCCGAATGAAGATGTGGCGAGGATGACGTTCTTTGGGTTGTATGCGTTGCAGCATCGCGGGCAGGAAGCGGCGGGCATGGCGGTGGCAGATGGGCAGATGATTTCGATGCATAAGGGCGTGGGGATGGTTTCGCAGGTGTTTACGCAGAGCACGATGGCGGAGTTGAAAGGGCATTATGCGATTGGTCATACGCGCTATTCGACGACGGGGTCATCGTCGCTGCGAAATGCACAGCCGTTTATGATCGAGACGATCAATGGTCCGCTGGCGTTGGCGCATAATGGAAATTTAATTAATTCAGCAGAATTGCGAAACGAGTTGATGCAGCAGGGAGTTGGGTTTTCGTCGTCGTCGGACACGGAGGTGATGACGATGATGTTGGCGCGCAATGGCGGCGCGACATGGGAAGAGCGGATCAAGACCGCGATGAAGAAATGGGTGGGCGCGTATTCACTGGTGATCCTGACGCGCGATTGTGTGTATGCGGTGCGCGATCCGTGGGGCTTTCGTCCGCTGTGCATTGGGATGCTGCCGAGCGGTGGACATGCTGTCGCTTCGGAGACGGGCGCGTTGCAGACTTTGGGATGCGAAGCCATCCGCGATGTGAAGCCTGGCGAAGTAGTGTCGCTTTCGAATAATGCGTTGAAGGTGATGCAGGCGCTTCCGTCGGTGACTCCTTCGGCGATGTGTGTGTTCGAGCATATTTATTTTGCAAGACCTGATCAGACGTGGGATGGGATCAATGTCCATCATGTTAGGCAGAGGTTGGGGGAGGAGCTGGCGAGGGAAGTTGTAAACGGACTTTCTCACGGACTCGCGGACGAAAACGGACAAATGGCAGATGTGGTGATTCCGGTGCCTGATTCTTCGGTGCCTGCGGCGATTGGGTTTTCGCGGGTGAGCGGGATTCCGTATAACGATGGGTTTATCAAGAATCGATATGACGGGCGGACGTTCATCGAGCCAACGGATTCTCTGCGTAAGCGTGGTGTGGCGTTGAAGTTCAATGTCATCCACGAGAATGTGCGCGATAAACGTGTGGTGATGGTTGACGATAGCATTGTGCGTGGGAATACGACGGGCCCGCTGATCAAGTTGTTGAAGAATGCAGGCGCGAAAGAGGTGCATGTGGCGATCACCTGTCCGCCAATTGCGCATCCGTGCTTTATGGGTGTGGATATGGGTAGGCACGAAGATTTAATCGCTCACAATCGGACGGTGGAGGAAATCCGCGAGCATGTAGGGGCGGATAGTTTGTATTATCTGTCTGTAGAGGGGATGATGAAGGCTGTTCAACGTAAGGATGGTTTTTGTCAGGCGTGTTTTACGGGGCAGTATCCGATTGCGGTGGATTTGTCGAATGTGAAGACGGGGTTTGAGAGAGGCACTAAATAAACGGACTTTGATAAACGGACTCTTTCACGGATTCACGGAAAGGAACGGACGATATAAATGAGGTTGAAGATATGAATGTGTTGGTGATTGGTTCGGGTGGGCGGGAACATGCGATTGTATGGAAGGTTAGTCAGTCGCCTGGGTTGACGAAGTTGTATGCGCTGCCTGGTAACCCAGGGACGGCGGAGTTGGCGGAGAATGTCAGCGGAATATCCGTTGACGATTATGCGGCAATTATTGTGTTTTGCAAAGATAAACAAATTGAATTGGTCATCGTCGGTCCCGAGGCGCCATTGGCGGCGGGGTTGGTGGATTCTCTTTCAGCGGAGGGCATCCGCTGTTTCGGACCGAGTCAAGCCGCAGCGCAGATCGAGGCGTCGAAGTCCTTTGCCAAGGATTTCATGGCGCGGCATACCATCCCGACTGCGAAATATGAGACCTTTTCCAATTACGATGAAGCTGTTCAGTATTTGGAATCCGTTGATTATCCAATAGTCATCAAGGCTTCGGGGTTGGCGGCGGGGAAGGGCGTAATCTTGCCTGACACTTTGGAAGAAGCAAAATCAACTCTTGAAGATATTTTGGTGAAGAGAGTGTTTGGCGATGCAGGGACTGAAGTTGTCATCGAAGAGCGGATGACGGGGCAGGAGGTTTCGCTGATGGCTTTCACCGATGGAACATCCGTTGTGCCGATGTTGCCTGCGCAAGACCATAAGCGACTGCTTGATGGCGATGAAGGTCCGAATACAGGCGGGATGGGAGCGTATGCACCTGCTCCGATCTTCACGGCGGAGATGATGGACGAAGCGGTTGAACATGTTTTGAAGCCCGCCGTGATTGGAATGAAACGTGAAGGAAATCCATTTGTCGGTGTGCTGTATGCAGGCTTGATGCTGACGCTGAACGGCATCCGCGTGTTGGAATTCAATTGTCGCTTCGGTGATCCTGAAACGCAGGTGGTGCTTCCGCTATTGGAAACGGATTTGCTTGAGATTGCCGGAGCCTGCGTTGATGGTCGTTTGAATGAAATGAATATTTATTGGAAGAAGGGCGCGGCGGTTTGTGTTGTGCTGGCAAGCAAGGGGTATCCTGATAAAGTGGAAAGCGGCAAAGTCGTAAGCATCGAGAAACTTCCCGATGATATGGTTTGTTTCCATGCAGGTACGAAACTTGAAAACGGAAATCTCATCACATCGGGCGGGCGTGTGTTCGGGTTGACGGCTTGGGGAGAAGATATCGAGGGCGCATTCAAGAAAGTCTACTCAAATATCAACAAAGCTTCATTTGGTGGAATGCAATATCGCAGGGACATTGCTCATCGTGCGTTATCATAAACGGACTTTGGTAAACGGACTCGATCACGGATTCACGGAAGAAAACGGACGGTTGTTGGAGAATATATGACAAAAGAAAAAGTTGGGTTGGTTAAGACACAGTTGGATGAATTAACATACAAAGTGAATGGCTTAGCCATGCGAGTTATGCGTGAACTTCGCTCGGGGCATAAAGAGGAGTTCTACCAGCGCAGGCTGACCGAGCTGTGCCTTAAGGAGGGTCTGCGGGCAGAGATGGAAAAGCGCGTCGAAGTTTGGATTAATGACTCGCTGGTTGGCTATCTCTACCTCGATCTATGGATCGAAAATTCATTTGTGGTTGAGTGCAAAGCATTGAGCCATGATCTGACCAATCACGAATTACATCAGGTACTGGTCTATCTAGCCGCCACAGGCAGTCCTGTCGGTATGCTCTACAACTTCGGGAAATCGACATTGGAGTTCAAGCGCGTCTTAAAACCTGCCAGCATGCAAGATTGGCAAAAATATTTATACCGCGTCATCTGGACTCCGCCAGACACAGTGCTTCCACGCGAAGATTCTATATCACCCAATACACCAATCCGCTTCTCTGTTGTCAGTGATCTAGCAGACCAGCCTGCCGTCCTCCCGTCCGTTGATAAGTCCGTTCCTATCCGTGATTCCGTGACAGAGTCCGCTTACAGCAGTTCTGGCGTTGACATCGACGCTGGCAACCGCGCCGTGGAACTCATGAAAGAATCTGTTCGTGCCACGTACAACGAATCCGTGCTCGCGGGCATCGGTTCCTTTGGCGGTCTGTTCGACGTCTCCGCGCTCAAACAGATGGACAGCCCTGTGCTCGTTGCTTCCACCGATGGCGTTGGCACCAAGGTCAAACTCGCCGCATCCGTCGGGCGTTATCGCGGCATCGGTCACGACATCGTCAATCACTGCATCAACGATATTCTTGTGCAGGGTGCGCGTCCACTTTTTTTCATGGATTACTTCGCTACGTCCAAACTCAATCCCGAACAAACCGCGGATGTGGTGACAGGCATCGCCGAAGCCTGCAAGGAATCGGGCATGGCACTACTCGGCGGCGAGACGGCTGAAATGCCTGGCGTGTATCACGATGGAGAATTTGACGTGGCTGGCACCATTGTCGGTGTATTGGAACGCTCCCGCCTCCTCCCGCGCCCGAACCTGCTTGCTGGTGACCTGATCCTTGGTCTCCCCTCCAACGGACCGCACACCAACGGCTACTCGCTCATCCGCAAAGTCTTCGAAGGCGCAGACTTGCAATCCATTCACCCTGAAATCGGTTGCTCACTCGCAGACGCATTGCTAACACCACATCGTTCTTATTTCAATGCACTCTATCCACATCTTGAAAAAGTCAAAGCACTGGCACATCTCACTGGCGGTGGATTCATCGAAAATATTCCGCGTATCTTGCCCGAAAATCTAAGCGCGGTCATCCATCTGAACTCATGGCAAATCCCTCCGCTGTGGAGGTTGATTCAAGAAAGAGGAAACATCTCCACCGAAGAAATGTACCGCGTCTTCAACATGGGCATCGGCATGGTCGCCATTGTAGACAAATCTGCTGCCGCCGATTTGAAAAACTCCATCACCGAACCAACTTTTATCATTGGCGAATTAGTCGATGGTGAACGCAAAACCATCCTAGTCTAAGTCCGTTTTCGTCCGTGAATCCGTGACAAAGTCCGTTTATAAGGAACACTTCATGAAAGACCTCACCCTCCGTTATGGAACCAACCCCAATCAATCCCCCGCCCGCGTCTACATGGAAGATGGCAGCGACTTGCCCATCACCGTTCTCGGTGGGTCGCCAGGCTACATCAACCTGCTGGACGCGCTCAACGCGTGGCAACTGGTTCGGGAGCTGAAGCAGGTCATCGGTCAGCCTGCGGCGGCTTCGTTCAAACATGTCAGCCCGTCGGGAACAGCCGTCGCCGTTCCATTGACCGACATCCTCAAGAAAATCTATTTCGTGGACGACATGGATCTCTCGCCTCTCGCCACCGCCTACGCCCGCGCCCGCGGCGTGGACAGGATGTCATCGTTCGGCGATTTCATTGCGCTATCCGATACGGTGGATGTGCCAACTGCCAAACTGATCGCTCGTGAAGTATCCGATGGCGTTATTGCTCCTGCATACGAGCCAGAAGCATTAGAGATCTTGAAGAAAAAGAAGCAGGGCAAATATGCCATCGTGCAAATTGACCTAGCCTACGAACCGCAGTTGACCGAGACCCGTCAGGTTTTCGGTGTGAGCATGGAACAGCGCCGCAATGACCGCGTTGTGACCCGCGAAGATTTTGTAAACATTGTTACGCAGAAAAAAGACTTACCCGAATCTGCGGTGCGAGATATGTTCATCGCGTGGATCACGCTCAAGTTTACGCAGTCCAATTCGGTTTGTTATGTCACAGATGGACAGACCATCGGCGTCGGCGCAGGACAACAATCACGTGTGCATTGTGCCCGTCTCGCTGGCTCCAAAGCGGACTTGTGGCGACTGCGCCAGCATCCATCCGTTTTGGCGTTGCCATTCAAAGAAGGCGTCAAACGCCCTGACCGCGATAATGCCATTGACCAGTTCCTACAGCCCGATGTCACAGAAGCGGAGAAGCAAAACTGGAAAAATGTATTCACTGAAATTCCCAATCAGTTAACTACCGAAGAACGCCGCGCCTGGCTCGATGGTCTCACGGATGTAACACTCGGTTCCGACGCCTTCTTCCCCTTCCGTGACTCAATTGACCGCGCCGCCAAAAGCGGAGTGAAATATGTCCTCCAACCTGGCGGCTCCAATCGTGACGAAGATGTCATCGCTGCTTGCGATGAATACGGCATGACGATGGTGTTCTCAGGTCTGCGATTGTTTCATCATTAAGAACGAAAACAAGTAAACAGGTAAACAAGAATTTGTGAATACTCCATCTCGACTCGTCGTTCTCATATCAGGCAATGGATCCAACTTGCAAGCCATCCTTGATGCTTGCAAGTCTGGCAACCTCAAGGCCCAAGTCGTATCCGTTATCTCTAACAAAGCAGATGCATACGGTCTCGTCCGCGCCAAGAATGCAGGTGTTGAAGCAACTCACTTCGGCAAACTCGCAAATGAAACCCGCCAAGAATACGACAGACGACTATCTGACTACGTGACCACCAAACTACCAGACTACGTAATCTTAGCTGGCTGGATGCGTATTCTTTCCTCTTCCTTTCTTTCTTCTTTCCCAAACAAAGTCATCAACCTTCACCCCGCCCTCCCCGATACCTTCCCTGGAACTCACGCCATCGAACGCGCCTTCGAAGCCTATCAGCGCGACAAGATCGACCACACAGGCGTCATGGTCCACCTCGTCCCCGATGAAGGCGTGGACAATGGTCCCGTGCTCGCTACAGAGATTGTTTCAATTCATAAACATGATACGCTTGAAACACTGGAAGCCCGTGTTCATCAAACAGAACATCGACTTTTGGTGAACACCCTAAAAACAATTGTTATACCC